>JANNNT010000513.1:0-17535 GCA_031398685.1 Rhodocyclaceae bacterium
GTATTGACCGACCGGCGATCTGCGCTATTCTTCCGACAGTAAAAGGCCATTCGCACGTGCTTGATCTGGGCGCAAATGTTGATTGCACGCCTGAGCATCTGCTGCAGTTCGGCATCATGGGCGCTTCGCTGGTTTCAGCTATCGAGCATAAGGATCGTCCAACGGTTGGCATTCTCAATATCGGTGCGGAAGATATCAAGGGCAACGATGTCGTCAAGCGTGCTGCGGAACTGCTAAAAGAGTCAGGTTTGAATTTTGTAGGTAACGTCGAGGGAGACGGAATCTACAAAGGAGAAGTCGAGGTCATCGTTTGCGATGGTTTTGTTGGAAATGTCGCCCTCAAGGCATCAGAGGGATTGGCACAGATGCTGGCCACTTTCCTGCGCCAGGAATTTAGTCGCAACCTGCTGACCAAGCTTGTGGCATTGATCGCCATGCCGGTGTTGAAGAATTTCAAGAAACATGTTGACCACAGACGCTACAACGGTGCAACCCTGCTTGGCTTGAGGGGAATTGTCGTCAAGAGCCATGGTTCGGCCGACGTTTTTTCCTTTACCAATGCCCTTGAACGTGCTGCTGAAGAAGCCAGAACCGGGGTACTGGCGCGCATTACCGAGCGCGTCGCTATGCAACAACCACTGTAGGAGATTGAATATCATGTATGCCCGCATCGCTGGCGTCGGCAGTTTTCTGCCCGGACAGCCCGTCAGTAACAACGATCTTATTCAACGCGGCGTCGAAACCAATGACGAGTGGATTGTTACTCGCACCGGTATCAAGGCGCGACACTTGGCAGACGCCGGTTGTACGTCGAGTGATCTGGCGCTTGAAGCCAGTCGCCGTGCTCTGGAAAGCGCGCAAATCGATGCCGACGAACTTGATCTGATTATTGTTGCGACTTCGACGCCCGATTTCATCTTCCCGAGTACCGCTTGCCTGTTGCAGGCAAAGCTCGGCAACCATGGCGCCATGGCTTTCGATGTTCAGGCGGTGTGTGCCGGATTCATTTACGCACTGAGTATTGCCGAAAAATTCATTCGCAGTGGTAGCCACAAAAAGGCGCTGGTGGTTGGCGCTGAAGTATTCTCGCGCATTATCGACTGGAATGATCGCAGCACCTGCGTGCTGTTTGGCGACGGTTCAGGTGCCGTTGTGCTCGAAGCTGCCGAGAAGCCCGGCATTATCGCCACCGCGCTCCATGCCGATGGTGCACACCATGGCATCCTGTCGGTGCCTGGTAGTGTGTGCGGCGGAAAAGTCATCGGCGACCCCTTTCTACGGATGGACGGGCAGGCCGTATTCAAGTTTGCCGTCCGCGTGCTGGCCGATGTGGCGAAGGAGTGCTGCGCGGTTGCGGGCCTTACCTCTGATGAGATCGATTGGTTGATTCCGCATCAAGCCAACATCCGTATTATCGAATCAACCGGCAAGAAACTGGGGCTGGGGATGGGCAAGGTCATTGTTACGGTTGACCATCACGGCAACACTTCTGCGGCCTCGATTCCGCTGGCCCTGGATGCCGCAGTTCGCGACGGGCGTGTGCAACGCGGACAGAAAATTCTGCTTGAGGGCGTTGGTGGCGGGTTTACCTGGGGTGCTGTTCTACTCGAGTTCTAAGAGGATAAATCTATGGCATTTGCTTTTGTTTTTCCCGGCCAGGGATCGCAATCAGTTGGCATGATGGCCGCTTACGGCGATTCAGCCGTAGTGCGCTCGACATTTGACGAGGCATCGACAACACTTGGGCAAGACCTCTGGCAACTCATTGCGGATGGTCCGGCCGAATTGCTGGCACAAACGGTAAATACCCAGCCGCTGATGTTGACGGCGGGTATTGCCGCTTATCGCTTGTGGCTCGACAAGGGCGGCAAGCTTCCTGCTCTCGTTGCCGGGCACAGCCTTGGCGAGTATTCGGCTCTGGTGGCGGCGGGCGTGATCGATTTCAAGGATGCTGTTCCGCTCGTTCGTTTACGTGCCACTGCGATGCAGGAAGCCGTACCTGCCGGTACAGGAGCCATGGCGGCAATCCTGAACCTGGATGACGAGAAGATACGCGAAGCCTGTGCTGAAGCCGCTGCTGCAGTTGGCAACGGTGAGGTTGTTGAGCCTGTAAATTTCAACGGACCGGGTCAAACGGTGATTGCTGGCAACAAGGCTGCTGTTGAACGTGCCTGTGAAATTTGCAAGGCCAGAGGGGCCAAGCGCGCTTTGCTGCTGCCCGTTTCTGCACCGTTTCACTCGTCGCTTATTCGACCGGCCGCCGTCAAACTCGGAGCTCGTCTGGCCGAGTTGAACTTTTCCGTGCCTAACATCCCGGTGGTTAATAACGTTGACGTAGCCATCGAGTCTGATCCGGAACGAATCAAGGATGCGCTGATTCGCCAAGCCTTTTCACCGGTTCGCTGGGTTGAAACGGTTCAGAAAATCGCTACGATGGGTGTAGCAACGGTCGCCGAATGCGGACCGGGTAAAGTATTGGCTGGCCTGACCAAACGTTGTGCCGATAGTCTCATTGGTGTGGCGCTGGCCGATGTCGCTTCGATCGAAGCCAACCTCAATCTGGAGTAATTGGAGTAATTTATGTCTCTAAAAGGTCAAGTAGCTCTTGTTACTGGCGCTGCACAAGGCATTGGCGCTGCTGTTGTTCTCGAACTTGCCCGCCAGGGCGCGACCGTAATTGGTACTGATATCAACGAAGCGGGCGCCGAACGCATTAATGCCACTCTGGGTGACGTTGGAGCGCAGGGGCGTGGAATTGTCATGGATGTGCGCGACACGGCTCAGGTTGAAGCGGTCATTGCGCTGGTTGAAAAGGAATTCGGTGTGGTCTACGTACTGGTCAATAACGCCGGCATTACCCGCGATAATCTGACCATGCGCATGAAGGACGAAGAATGGGATGCGGTCATCGAGACCAATCTCAAGTCGGTGTTTCGATTGTCGCGCGCGGTGATGCGCGGAATGATGAAGGCGCGTGCCGGTCGTATCATTAATATTTCTTCGGTGGTCGGTCACGCCGGAAATGCAGGGCAGGCCAACTATTGCGCCTCAAAGGCGGGTGTCACTGGTCTCTCACGTTCGCTGGCGCGCGAGTTGGGAAGCCGGAACATCACGGTTAACTGCGTCGCACCAGGTTTTATCGACACCAGCATGACCAGGGCTCTTGAAGAAAAACAGCGTGCGGCACTGGTAGCCAACGTGCCTCTCGGCCGACTTGGTTCGCCAGAAGACGTGGCAGCAGCTGTTGGTTTTCTGGCCTCTCCGGTCGCAGGGTACATTACCGGTGCCACGATTCACGTCAACGGTGGTATGCACATGGACTAATACCCGCAAGGGCAGCGGGCGACACAGACCGGTTCGTCTGCTGAGTTGGTAAGAACCGGTCATTTTGGTAGAATTGCGTGTTTTTGTTTCACACATGAACTTTTAGAAGGAGCACTTTGATGGAAAATATCGAACAACGCGTCAGAAAGATTGTCGCAGAACAACTCGGCGTTAATGAAGCAGATATCAAGAATGAATCTTCGTTCGTTGACGATCTCGGCGCGGATTCGTTGGATACGGTTGAGCTGGTTATGGCACTTGAAGAAGAATTCGAGTGCGAGATTCCGGATGATGAAGCCGAGAAGATCACCAACGTTCAGCAAGCCATTGATTACGTCTTAGGACACAAGAAGTAATCCTTCTTTGAAAATATTCTGCGGGCAGTTCTGATGCTGCCCGCAGTGTTTTTTAAGCCGCTACCCCCTATTCAGTATTTTTCCTGTTTTCCACGGAGAAGAAATTGACACGTCGCAGAGTTGTCATCACTGGCCTCGGAATTGTTTCCCCGGTCGGAAATACCGTCGAACAAGCCTGGCAGAATATTCTTGCCGGTCGCTCCGGGATTGACCGGATTACGCGTTTCGATGTTTCGTCATTCCCCGTGCAGATTGCCGGTGAAGTGAGGGATTTCGATATCACTCAGTACCTGCCAGCGAAAGATTCGCGGCGCATGGACACGTTTATCCATTACGGTATGGCCGCGGGCATTCAGGCCATCAAGGATGCAGGGCTTGAGGCGCATCCGGCCAACGCCGAGCGTATCGGTGTGTCCATTGGTTCCGGTATCGGCGGTTTGCCAATGATCGAAGCCACCCGCGATGAGTTTGTCGCTTCGGGTGTCCGGAAAATATCCCCTTTCTTTGTTCCCGGTTCGATCATCAACATGATTTCGGGCAACCTGTCGATCATGTACGGTTACAAGGGGCCAAACATCGCTCTGGTCAGTGCCTGCGCGACTGGAACGCACAGTATCGGCGATGCGGGTCGCCTCATCGAATATGGTGACGCCGACATCATGATCGCCGGCGGTGCCGAGTGCACTCTTTCCCCTCTTGGGCTTGGTGGTTTCTGCGCCGCTCGGGCCCTGTCGACGCGCAACGACGACCCGAAAACGGCAAGCCGTCCGTGGGACAAGGATCGCGATGGTTTTGTGCTGGCTGAGGGTGCCGGTGTTATGGTGCTTGAGGAGTATGAACACGCCAAGGCGCGTGGTGCCAGGATTTATGCCGAGCTGGCCGGCTTCGGCATGAGTGCCGACGCCAATCACATGACGGCTCCTTGCGAAGATGGAGAAGGTGCCGCACGCTGCATCACCAATGCGCTACGCAATGCGCGAGTGAATGCGCAGGATGTTCAGTATCTCAACGCGCACGGCACTTCGACACCGCTTGGCGACCAGGCAGAAACAGTCGCCGTCAAACGCGCCTTTGGCGACCACGCAAGAAGTTTGGTGGTTAATTCAACCAAGTCGATGACTGGCCACCTGCTTGGTGCTGCTGGTGGTATTGAGGCGTTGTTTTCGGCGCTGGCGATTTACAATCAGGTGTCGCCGCCAACCATCAATATCTTCAATCAAGACGAGTTGTGCGATCTGGATTACTGCGCCAACGAAGCGCGGCAAATGAAGATTGACGTTGCCATTTCCAACTCCTTCGGCTTCGGTGGCACTAACGCGACCGCTGTCTTCAAACGGGTCTGATTGAACCTGTCCGAACGGTGTAGTTCACGTGCAGTTCCCTGTTTCAATTGAACTGCACCGTTCGCGTTTCCTTTCTCTTCTGCTTGTCTTGCTTCACGCCGTTGCTAGCGGCTGTGTGGGCATATTGCCATGGCCGTGGCAAGTGCGTTTGCCCTTGCTTGTGTTCATCGGGATATCCGTGTGGCACGCTTGGCGGCCTTCCAGAATTCTTGCCTTGTACCTTTATGGGCCTGACCGGCTGACTTGTCTGTTAGCGGATGGCAGTCATGCTGCGCTTGAGGTACAACCCGACAGCACGGTGTTCAGCCGATTGATCGTATTGTCTATGCGGATTGGTGAGGAGAAGCAGGTCAGTCACCTGGCGTTGCTGCCCGACCATATGACTACCGAACAGTTTCGAGTACTTCGACTCTGGCTGCGCTGGCACGCAGTGGCTAAGAAAGACTCTGGGGTGTCTTTCTGAGCGAGGTATCCCTTGCGTTCGGGAGCATCTCCGGGTAGTCGCGGCTGAAATGCAGTCCCCGGCTTTCGCGGCGTTGCAGTGCACAGCGAACGATCAAATCTGCCGTCACAACAAGATTGCGGAGTTCGATCAGATCATGGCAGACCCGGAAGTTTGAGTAATACTCGTCGATTTCCCTTTTCAGCAGGCGGATGCGGTGCTGGGCACGCTGCAGGCGCTTTGTCGTTCGCACAATACCCACGTAATCCCACATGAAGCGTCGAAGTTCATCCCAGTTGTGGGAAATAACGATTTCTTCATCCGGGTCGGACACCCGGCTGGCATCCCATTCGGGGAGTTCTGGCAGATTGAACGTAGGCTGTGCAAGAATATCGTTGGCTGCCGCTTCCGAAAACACCAGGCATTCGAGTAACGAGTTGCTGGCCAGCCGGTTGGCGCCGTGCAGGCCAGTGCAGGTGGCTTCGCCCGCCGCGTAGAGTCCCAGGATGCTTGTGCGAGCGCGCAGGTCGGTGACAATCCCGCCACAGGTGTAATGCGCTGCTGGAACTACCGGGATCGGTTCCCGCGTAATGTCGATGCCAAGTTCGAGGCAGCGCGCCAGGATGTTTGGGAAATGTTCTCCTAGGAAACTGGCCGGTTTGTGTGAAATATCGAGATAAACGCAGTCAAGACCACGTTTTTTCATCTCGAAATCGATGGCACGCGCGACGACGTCACGAGGTGCAAGTTCGGCGCGATCATCATGGTCTGGCATGAAACGTGTTCCATCGGGCAAGCGCAGGAGACCGCCTTCGCCGCGTACGGCCTCGGAAATCAGGAATGATTTTGCCTGAGGGTGGTAAAGACAGGTCGGATGGAACTGGATGAATTCCATGTTGGCGACCCGGCAACCGGCACGCCACGCCATCGCTATGCCGTCTCCGGTCGACGTGTCCGGATTGGTCGTATAAAGATAAACCTTGCCGGCACCGCCCGTTGCAATCAGCGTGTGTGGTGCGCTGATCGTCACTACTTCTCCGCTATCACTATCGAGGGCATAAGCGCCATAGCACTGCTTGTCCTCAAGCCCCAGCTTGTCGCTGGTGATCAGGTCAATGGCAATGTGCCGTTCAAGGACAGTGATATTCGCATTCTGGCGTACTTTCTTCGTCAGTGTCTGTTGGACGGATAGACCGGTGGCATCCGCGACATGGATAACACGGCGAGCGCTATGCCCACCTTCGCGAGTCAAATGGTAGCCGCCTTCGTCGCGAGTAAACGGAACACCTTGTTCGATAAGCCAGTCGATGGCGCGACGGCCATTTTCGATAACGAAACGAGTCGCGTCAGGATCGTTGAGAAATGCGCCTGCGACGATTGTGTCTCGTATGTGGGCATCTATCGAATCCTGGCTGTCCAGAACAGCTGCAATCCCACCCTGAGCCCAGCTTGAGGCACTGTCCTCCAGTGCTCGTTTGCTGATCAGGCCGACCTTGCGGGTTTCTGCAAGTCTCAGAGCCGCTGATTGCCCAGCCAGACCACTGCCAATTACAAGAATGTCGAAGTGAAGCGCCATGTCACAAGCCCTGAAACAAAGGCGCTCACTATATCACGTGCACTTCAGACTTGATTCCATCGCCAACTAGTCGATAAAACAAAGTTGACGCGCTATCGCTACGTCTCTTCTGCGGTTGCGCTATACTCTGAAGAAAAGCACAATTCGTGTCCGACAGGGAATCCATAGAGCATGAACGATCGCGAAATTGACCAGGAATTGGTTGAGCGCGCACAGGCAGGCGACAAGAAAGCTTTCGAGCGGCTGGTTGAAAAATATCAGCGCAAGCTCGGACGGCTGCTCTCGCGCTTTATACGTGACCACGCCGAAGTGGAGGATGTTTCGCAGGAGGCGTTTATCAAAGCCTACCGTGCATTACCGTCCTTTCGGGGCGAAAGTGCGTTTTATACCTGGTTGTACCGGATAGGCATCAATACGGCCAAAAACTATCTGGTCGCCAAAGGTCGTCGAGCACCCACCTCAACGGACTTTGATGCCGATGAAGCCGAATCCTTCGAGGATGCTGACCAACTGCGCGACATCAACACTCCGGAGCGCTTGTTGCAGTCAAAGCAGATTGGTGAGACGGTCAATGCCGCTATGGAGGCTTTGCCGGAAGAGTTGCGCAACGCCATTGTATTGCGCGAAATTGAAGGCCTGAGCTACGAGGAAATTGCCGTTGAGATGAACTGCCCGATCGGTACGGTGCGTTCGCGCATCTTCCGTGCTCGCGAAGCTGTGGCTGAAAAACTAAGACCCTTGCTGGACACGGCTCCGGACCATAGATGGTAGCCGGGGTCGGTGTTTCTGCCCACGAGCGTTGAGCTGAATTGATCCAGGTATCACCAATGATTGATGCACCGGGAACTATTACTGCACTTGATGGCGAATTTGCGATCGTCCGTATGGACGAAACCGGTTGCGGTCGTTGTCACGAGCAGGGCGGTTGTGGTGGTAACAACATCGGCAAGATGTTCTGCAACGCTCCGCGTACCTTTCGTGTATTGAATCCCGGACACTCTGCAATTGGCGACCAGGTAACCGTTGTCATCGCTGAGGGCGCCATCAGGCGCAGTGCTGCGCTTGCTTACGGACTGCCGTTGCTTGCCTTGTTCGTCGGTGCGATCAGCGGGTTAGCGCTGGCCGGCGAGGCGGGCGCAATTTTCGGTTCGATCAGCGGCCTGTTTGGCGCGTGGCTGGGACTGCGCTACGCTAAAATTCGAGGCACGCCAAATCAGCGTTATCAGCCTTATATCCGGTATTGATTTCTGAACTTTCGCCCCTATCTCCCAGTCCATCAATCCCGTGACAGACCCACAGGAGGCATTTGTCGCCATGAAACAGATCATTACGGCATTTTTCTTCGCCGTTCTTTCGTTGACGGCGCAGGCACAGAATATAGGCCTTCCTGATTTCACGGAGTTGGTAGAAAAGCAGGGAGCCGCTGTCGTTAACATCAGCACGACACAGGTCATTCGTGGCGCAGGAAGGGGTGTTCAACCGTTTCCGTTTGATGAAGACGATCCGATGTCCGATTTCTTTCGTCGTTTTATTCCCCGTCAGCCCGGAATACCGGGCACACCCAGTGTGCCACGCGACTTCGAGAGTCGCTCGCTGGGATCGGGTTTCGTCGTCAGTGCTGACGGCTTTATTCTAACCAACGCCCACGTGGTTGATTCGGCCGATGAAATCCTCGTCCGATTGACTGACAAGCGTGAATTCAAGGCAAAAGTCATTGGCGCTGACAAACGGACGGACGTGGCCCTGATCAAGATCGAAGCCACGGCGTTGCCTGTTGTACGCATGGGTGATCCGAATGTGCTCAAGGTCGGCGAATGGGTGGTTGCGATCGGTTCACCTTTTGGCTTTGACAACAGCGTCACCGCCGGTATTGTTAGCGCCAAGGGTCGCTCGTTACCGCAGGAAAACTTTGTCCCCTTTATTCAGACTGATGTGGCCGTAAATCCTGGCAATTCTGGTGGACCATTGTTCAACATGAAGGGCGAAGTGGTTGGTATCAACTCACAGATCTACAGCCGCTCCGGGGGGTTCATGGGAATCTCGTTTGCCATCCCGATCGACGTGGCCATGGACGTACAGAATCAACTTAAGGCTGGCGGCAAAGTTAGCAGGGGCAGGATCGGCGTCGTCATCCAGGAGGTCACCAAGGATCTGGCTGAATCCTTTGGTTTGAACAAGGCACAGGGGGCTGCGGTCAATGCGGTCGAAAAGGGAGGCCCAGCTGAAAAAGCGGGAGTCGAACCGGGTGACGTCATTCTCAGCTTTGATGGAAAACCGGTCAGCAGTTCGAGTGATTTGCCGCGCATCGTTGGCACAACGAAGCCGGGCACGAAGATTACGATGCAGGTTTGGCGCAGGGGTGCTGCCCGTGATCTGACAGTTGTTGTCGGTGAAACGCCTGAAGAAAAAACTGTTGTAAATAGCGGCAGAACCCCTAAACCTATAGAGCAGACGGCTAATCGACTAGGTCTTGTTGTGTCGGAACTAAACAGCGAACAAAAACGAGAACTAAAAGTGAGTGGCGGCTTGATTGTCGAAGATATCCGTGGCAATGCTGCCCGAGCCGATCTGCGACCCGGCGATATACTCCTGGCGCTCATCGCGCGAGGAGAAAGAACCGAAATCAGGAGTGTCGACCAGTTCAACAAGTTGTTGGGGCAGTTTGACAAGGCAGCCAATATCACGCTGCTGGTCAGACGCGGTGAGTTGCAAACCTTTGTCACGATCAAGGGACTGTCCGACAAGAAAGCCGAGTGATTTGGTAACACTGACGCTCATCTCGCGGGGGTATTGCCATCTTTGTCATGACATGGAGTTGGCGCTGCTACCGTTGTTAGCCGAATTCGGGGCCGAGCTTGATGTTGTTGATGTAGATGCCGACCCCGAGCTTGAAGCATTATTCAATGAATCCGTCCCGGTCTTGCTGTATGAGGGTACGGAACTCTGTCATTACTTCCTCGAAGTCACCAAAGTCCGTGATTATTTGAGCAAAATCCGCTAAAATCCGCGTTTTCTGGCAAATCAAACAAGGGTGCCCGCCGGCACCCTTTTTTTCAGGCGCGGCTTTGCCGCGACAACGCAAACACGATGCAAATGGATCACATCCGCAACTTCTCCATCATCGCCCACATCGATCACGGGAAATCAACACTCGCCGACCGTATCATCCATCTTTGCGGTGGCTTGTCCGACCGGGAAATGGAAGCACAAGTGCTTGATTCAATGGATATCGAGCGCGAGCGTGGGATTACCATCAAGGCGCAGACGGCATCACTTCAGTACAAATCGCGCAGCGGCAAGGTATACAACCTCAACCTGATCGATACGCCGGGACACGTCGACTTTTCCTATGAAGTTTCGCGTTCGCTGTCTGCCTGCGAGGGCGCTTTGCTCGTGGTCGATGCTTCGCAAGGGGTCGAAGCGCAGACCGTGGCCAATTGCTATACCGCGATCGAACTCGGTGTTGACGTTTTGCCTGTACTGAACAAGATCGATCTTCCTTCGGCCACGCCGGATACCGCACGGCAAGAAATCGAGGATGTCATCGGCATCGATGCATCACATGCCGTTCTGGCATCGGCCAAGACCGGTCTTGGCGTCGAAGATATTCTGGAAGCGATAATCGAGCGCATACCCGCCCCTGAAGGCGATCCGGATGCGCCCCTTAAGGCATTGTTGATCGATTCATGGTTTGATAACTACGTCGGCGTTGTCATGCTGGTTCGCGTAGTCGATGGAACCTTGCGTCCCAAAGACAAGATTCGACTAATGGCCTCAGACTCGACACACCTGTGTGAGCAGGTCGGTGTGTTTACCCCTAAAGCCCTGCAACGTGATGCCTTATTCGCCGGCGAGGTGGGTTACATCATTTCAGGTATCAAGGAGCTGCAAGCCGCCAAGGTAGGCGATACGGTGACTCTGGCTGACAATCCTGCCAAGAAAGCGCTGCCCGGTTTCAAGGAAATCAAGTCGCAGGTCTTCGCCGGACTCTATCCCATCGAGTCCAACCAGTATGATTCGCTGCGTGAGTCACTGGAGAAGCTTAAACTCAACGACGCCTCGCTGCACTATGAACCGGAAGTCTCGCAAGCACTCGGTTTCGGATTTCGCTGTGGTTTCCTTGGTCTGTTGCACATGGAAATTGTGCAGGAGCGACTGGAACGCGAGTTTGACCAGGATCTGATCACCACGGCTCCGACGGTTGTTTATGAGATCCTGATGCGTGATGGCAGCGTTGTCGAGGTCGAAAACCCGGCCAAACTGCCGGACCAGACCAAAGTCGAAGAAATCCGCGAACCAATAATCACGATTACAGTCTTCGTTCCACAGGAATACCTAGGCAACGTCATTACGCTGTGCAACCAGAAACGCGGCAACCAGGTCGATATGACCTACCACGGACGCCAGGTTCAGCTGGTTTATGAGATGCCGATGGCTGAAGTTGTCATGGATTTCTTTGACAAACTCAAGTCCGTTTCGCGAGGCTATGCCTCACTTGACTACGATTTCAAGGAATTCAGAACGGCAGATGTCGTCAAGCTGGACATCATGATCAATGGCGAGAAAGTAGACGCCTTGTCAATGATCGTTCATCGAGCCAACTCGATCTATAAGGGGCGCGAACTGGCGGCCAAGATGCGCCAGCTGATTCCGCGCCAGATGTACGACGTAGCCATTCAGGCGGCCATTGGTTCAAACATTATCGCGCGCGAGAACGTGAAGGCCATGCGCAAGGATGTGCTGGCCAAGTGCTACGGTGGTGACATAACACGCAAGAAAAAACTGCTCGAGAAGCAGAAGGCCGGCAAAAAGCGCATGAAGCAGGTCGGTTCGGTTGAAATTCCACAGGAAGCTTTTCTCGCCGTGCTGCGTATCGGAAAGTAAGGAGTATTTGAGTGAATTTTGCTTTGATTCTGTTCTGCCTGCTGCTGGTAAGTGGTGCCATCTGGGCCACGGATGTTTTCATCTTCAGCAAGCGAAGGGCGGCGGAGGCCAAGGATCCGTGGTGGGTGGAGTATGGGGCGAGTTTCTTTCCGGTCATCCTGCTCGTTTTCGTGCTCCGCTCTTTCATCGTCGAGCCGTTCAAGATCCCTTCGGGCTCGATGATTCCGACCCTTCAGGTTGGCGATTTCATTCTGGTCAACAAATTTACTTACGGGATCCGTCTGCCGGTAATCAATAAGAAGATTATCGACATCAATCTGCCCAAGCGAGGCGATGTCATGGTTTTTCGCTATCCGGAAGATCCGTCGCTCGATTACATCAAGCGCGTCGTCGGTATTCCAGGCGACAAGGTGGCTTATCAGAACAAGCGCCTCACAATCAACGGGACACCGGTCGAAACCGCGCGTGTGGATGATTATCTCCACCCCGAACGGCTCTACTACTCAAAACAGTTCACCGAAAAAGCGGATGGCTTCGCCCACCGTACACTCAACGATGACGATGCGCCTGGTTTTATATCCGATGCCACGCAGTTTCCAGATCGCAATAATTGTCTCTACAATAATGCGGGCGTGATCTGTACGGTGCCGGCAGGACATTACTTCATGATGGGCGATAATCGTGACAACAGCCGTGATAGCCGTTATTGGGGATTTGTTCCGGAAGAGAATATCGTCGGCAAGGCGTTCTTTATCTGGCTCAACTTCAGCGATCTGAAACGGATCGGCTCATTCAAGTAGAAGGGTTTTCCATGAATAATCAGCGTGGCGTGGCACTTTCGGGATTGTTGTTCTGGGGTATCGTCATTGTATTCGTTGCAGTACTCGGCATGAAGGTTGCCCCCGAGTATTTGACTTACTTCAAAATAGTCAAGGCGACCAAAGCGATTGCGGTCAATTCATCAGGCAAGACTGTTCCGGAGATCCGGGCAGCCTTCGGCAAGTATATGGATGTGGAACACGTATCGACCATTACCCCGGCTGACCTCGACATTTCCAAAGAGGGTAACGATATCGTGATTGGCTTCGCCTATGAGAAACGTATCCCCTTGTTCTACAACGTTAGTCTGCTGATCGACTTTCAGGGTTCATCGACCGGGCGCGATTAAGGCGAATGACCCATCGACTTGAGCAGACGCTCGGCCACCGCTTTTCGGATTCGTCCCTGCTACAGATGGCGCTGACGCATCGCAGCCACAGTTCGCCGCATAACGAGCGGCTTGAATTTCTCGGTGATTCCATCCTCAACGGCGTCATCGCACGTCAACTGTTTGACCGCTTCCCTGACGTGCCGGAAGGCGATCTATCGCGATTGCGCGCCAATCTCGTGCGCCAGGACAGCCTGCATCAACTGGCTCTGTCGCTGTCTTTAGGGAAATTTCTGCGACTTGGCGAAGGGGAACTGAAGAGCGGTGGCTCGCAGCGCCCGTCAATCCTTGCCGATGCTCTTGAAGCACTGTTTGGAGCCATCTGGCTGGATGCGGGTTATGATGCCGCAAGTGCAGTCATCGTACTGCTCTATGGCAACATGCTTGGAGCCATCGTCCCCGGACAACCAATCAAGGACGCCAAGACACGACTTCAGGAAATCTTGCAAGGCAATCGCTTGCCACTCCCGAAGTACTTACTGATCGGCACCGAGGGTGAAGCCCACGCGCAGCAATTCAAGATTGCCTGCGAGATCGACTCGCTGCACATACGTACTGAAGGCAGCGGTGGCAGTCGTCGCACCGCTGAACAAATGGCCGCCGAGCGCGCGCTGGAAAGAATGCAACAACCATGAACGAATTGAAATCCGGAACCATCGCCATCGTCGGCCGCCCGAACGTCGGCAAGTCGACCCTGCTCAATCGCCTGATTGGCGAGAAAATCAGCATCGTTTCGCGCAAGGCGCAGACGACCCGTCACCGCATCATGGGCATTCTGACTCGACCCGATGCACAGTATGTGTTTGTCGATACCCCAGGTTTCCAGACCAAACACACCAATGCGCTCAACCGGGCGATGAATCGCGGCGTTACTCAAGCACTGGCCGAGGTTGATGTCGTTGTTTTTGTCGTTGATGCCGATCGTTTTGACGCCAGGGACTTGGCGGTTATCCAGCTCCTGCCGCCAGAACGTCCGGTCATCCTGGCCGTGAACAAGATCGACCAAATCAAGGACAAAACCCGGCTTTTGCCCATCCTGGCCAAACTCGCCGAGCAGTATTCCTTTGCAGCCATCGTTCCGGTCAGCGCGGCGAAGGGCAGCCAGCTTGAAGACCTTCTCGCGGAAACCCGCAAACATCTGCCGAACGACGAGTTGCTGTTTGGCGAGGACGAGATCACCGACAAGAGCGAAAAGTTTATCGCCGCTGAATACATCCGCGAAAAGCTTTTCCGCCTGATCGGTGACGAGTTGCCCTATGCCGCGACCGTCGAGGTGGAAAAGTTCGAGGTGGATGGTGCATTGCGCCGCGTAAGCGCCGCCATCGTGGTTGATCGCCAGGCGCACAAGGGAATCGTCATCGGCAAGGGCGGCGAAACCCTGAAACGGATCGCCTCGGAAGCGCGCCAGGACATGGAGCGCCTGTTTGACGGCAAGGTTTTCCTTGAGGTTTTCGTCAAGGTCAAGTCCGGCTGGAACGATGATGAGCGCTTGCTCAAGAGCCTTGGCTACGAGTAACTCACAGGCAGAGTCCTAGCTCGATGCACCGGAACAAAGTCGACGGTCAGCCCGCTTTCGTGCTGCACACTTACCCCTACCGGGAAACCAGCCTGATTGTCGAGGTGCTCTCGCGCGATTTCGGTCGTGTCGCCTTGCTGGCTCGTGGTGCGAGACGTCCGCGTTCCGCCTTGCGCGGCCTGCTGATGGCCTTTCAGCCGCTCGAACTGGCTTGGGCCGGCAAGGGTGAAGTACAAACCCTGATGAAGGCCGAATGGCAGGGCGGTCAGCCGCTCCTGACGGGCAAGGCCCTGTTTTGTGCTTACTACCTGAATGAACTCCTGATGCATCTTCTGCCGCGTGAAGATGCCCACGAACGCCTGTTCTCGGTATATGCTGAAACCTTGCGTCGCTTTGCCGGTATCCTCAAGGAGTCGGATCTGCGTTGTTTTGAGCGCGCCTTCCTGCAGGAGTTGGGATACGGATTGACGCTGGAAAATGACGCCAAGGGTGCGCCCATAGATCTTGCCGGACACTACGCCTACGAGATCGAACACGGTCCCGTGAAGCTTCAGCGCCCCGGCAGTTCGGCACTATCGGTCAGCGGCAAGACCTTGGTTGATCTGGCGCACGACGATTTTTCCGATCCGCGTTCGCTAGTTGAAGCCAAGCAACTGATGCGCGCACTGATTGCCCATTACACCGGTGGCAAAAGTTTGGAGACACGCAAAATTTTTATGGAGTTACAGGAATTATGATCGAACTGGGCGTAAACATTGACCATGTCGCGACGATTCGCCAGGCGCGAAGAACTTATGAGCCAGAACCGGCCTGGGCGGCTGTCGAAGCCCATCTTGGCGGTGCGGACGGGATCACCGTTCACCTGCGCGAAGATCGTCGGCACATTCAGGATGCCGACGTTGAAAAACTGCGCACTCTGACCCAGATCAAGCTCAATCTGGAGATGGCCGCAACCGACGAGATGGTTGAAATTGCCTGCCGCCTCAAGCCGGAAATGGCCATGCTGGTGCCGGAAGGACGACATGAGGTGACGACTGAAGGTGGCTTGGACATCATTTCGCAGGAAGCCAAACTCAAGAAGGCCATCGACCGGCTGACCGCTGCTGGCATTAGCAGTAGTGTCTTCATCGACACTGAAGTGGATCAGATCGAAGCGGCGGCGCGCATCGGTGCACGGGTTTGTGAAATCCATACGGGTCCCTACGCTCACGCATTCCACCACAAGGGACGCGACGCCGAAAGCCCGGCCGTACTCGCCGAACTCGACAAGATCCGCCTTGCCGGCGAAACTATCCGTGGCCTTGGCATGCGCTTCAATGCCGGTCATGCACTCAATTATTTCAACGTACAGCCGGTGGCCAAATTGCCCGGCATCCGCGAGTTGCACATCGGGCACGCCATCGTCAGCCGTGCCATTTTTGTCGGCCTGCGCGAAGCCGTGCGCGAAATGAAGTTGCTGATGCGCGAGGCGCAAACGTTCGCCAGATGATTGCCGGGATTGGCACCGACATTATTGCCGTGGCACGGCTCGGCACTTTATACGAGCGGCACGGCGAACGCGCGCTGAACAAGGTGCTGGCGCCTGCCGAGCGCGCCGATTTTGAAAAAACCAAAGACCCGGCACGTTTTTTGGCCAAACGCTTCGCCGCGAAAGAGGCGTTTGGCAAAGCGCTCGGCATTGGTGTTGCCACACCGGCCACGCTGCCCAATATCGCCGTGGTGCACGATGCCCTCGGCAAACCGGCCTTCGCTTACGCCCCTGGACTCGCCCAATACCTTGCTGAACGCGGCCTGGTCGCGCATTTGTCGATCAGCGACGAGAAAGAGTATGCCCTGGCTTTTGTTGTAATGGAGCACGCATGAACACCCCGCAGAAGCTGCCGCATGGTCCTTTGATGATCGACATTGCCGGGCTGGAACTGAGCAATCTCGAGCGTGAACGTCTTGCGCACCCGCTGGTCGGTGGCCTGATCCTCTTTGCGCGAAACTACGCGTCGCCTGAACAGCTTTCGAAACTGACCGCCGAGGCTCATGCCCTGCGCTCACCATCGCTGCTCATTGCCATTGACCATGAAGGAGGCAGGGTGCAGCGCTGCCGCGCGGGATTCACCCGACTGCCGCCCATGCATTGCCTCGGGGAATTATGGGAACGCGATCCGCAAGAAGCTCTGACAGCTGCACAAAACATCGGCTACGTGCTGGCCGCCGAGTTGCGGCAATGTGGTGTTGATCTATCCTTCACGCCGGTACTTGATCTTGACTGGAAACGCAGCGGTGTAGTCGGCAACCGCTCGTTTCACGGAAATCCAGCGGTCGTCGTACAACTCGCCGGGGCTTTGATCGAAGGCTTGCGGCAAGCCGGAATGGCGGCCTGCGGCAAGCATTTCCCCGGTCACGGCTGGGCCGAGGTTGATTCGCACGTTGCCATTCCTGTTGATGAACGTCACCTCGATGAACTCGCAGCGGACATTGAACCTTACCGTCAACTCAAACTGGATGCCGTGATGCCCGCGCACGTCATCTATACGAGTATTGATGAAAAACCCGCTGGATTTTCAATGTATTGGCACAACTACTTAAGGAACAACTTGAAATTTGATGGCGTCGTTTTCAGCGATGATCTTTCGATGGAAGGTGCCAGTATTGCCGGTGACATCGTTGGTCGGGCAACGGCCGCGTGGAATGCCGGATGCGATATGTTGCTGGTGTGCAATGCCCCTGATGCAGTCGGTGATGTGCTGGAACGCTGGCGACCAGAGTTCGACCCGGTACGTTCCGCCCGGATCACGCGACTTTTGCCAGACAACGATCTGCCGACCTCACAGAACGATCCGCGCTATCTCGCCGGTATCAAGGCTGCTGGACTTTTGATCGGTTAGCCCGGAAG
>JANNNT010000523.1:0-1889 GCA_031398685.1 Rhodocyclaceae bacterium
TCGGTTGGGCCGAGATGGCTTCGCGCAGGGCGGCACCGTGCAGGTCCAGAAGGACCGGAACCCCGGATTCACTGGCCAGACGTGCCAGGCGGGTCTGGTAGTCGGCCGGGAAACCGGGTGCCATCGATCCGGCGATGACCAGTGCCGTCGCGGACGGCAACATCGCCTGCACCGTTGCGGTCATGGTTTTGACACAGGATTCGTCGACCGGAGGTGACGGTTCAACGAGTTCGGTTACTCGGCACCCGGTCGCCAGGGCTGTTTCGATGATCGAAGTGCACGTTCGCAAGCGGCCGGATGAGGGGATGAGGCGGAGATCCAGATTTTCCTGACGGGCGAGCGAGATCAACTCGTCGGCGTTGCTTCCGCCCTGGGACAGGCACAACGCCTCGATGCCCAATCGCTGCAGCACCCGGCAGACATTTATCCCCTTGCCCGAGACGTCGACGATCGCTTGCGCTATGCGGTTTACTTCTCCCGGTATCAAGGTGTCGATGGTTACCGAGCGCTGGAATCCGGGGCTAAGGCAAATGGAGATGACGGGCATGACTTGACCAGTTTAAGTGCCCCGAGATCCGCATGAATATTGCCTTCCCGGGGATCGTTGTTATCAGAAATCGCAGCCTGCAGGGCAAACGTATTTCGACAAAGCCGGCACATCCGGGATGAAATAGCCCTGATCCTGCGCAACAATCAGTCCCTGTTCCTGTAGCTCGCGGAATGAGCGGGAGACCTGCGAATCGCTGACGCCCAGCCGTGAGGCGAGTTTGAAGTGGGGGATTTCAATGCGCAGGCTGAAGCAGCCATCCGGCGTTTTCGGTGCCTTGTTGAAATGACACAGGAGGTAGCAGACCAGTCGCGCGGTGGCGCGCTTGGAGCGGAAGGTGAGCATGTCCTTGTAGAGAAAGTCGATGCGCTCGGCAACCAGCGACATCAAGCGTCGGGCGAACGCCGGGTAGCTGGCGATCCACTCGGAGATCAACGCATTCGGCAGGTGCAGCACGGCAGCCGCGCTCAGGCTGCGCGCCGAATACTGCAGCGGCTTGTCGCTGAACAGCGTTTCCTTGGCCAGGGTGTCGCCGTCTTTGGCAAAATCGAGCACTCTTTCCTTTCCATTCGCGTCGGCCACGAACAGCTCGATGGTGCCGTGCACGATGATGTACAGCCCCGGCGAGATCTGCCCGGCACAGAAAAAAATCTCGTCGGGCGGCAGGCAGAGCTGGCAGTCGGGGCTTCGATCAATCGCTTCCAGAACAACATCGCACGGCATGTCCTGCAGGATGGCGGAGGCGCTCAGTAGCGCTATTTCGGTGGTGCTGAAAGGCATTTCGCGTTATTTCCCGAGGGTTGCCGATGGTTCATTTTCACACGGCGTCACGGTTACTGCGACATCGAGGTCATGGGTCTCACCGCCGAGGATTACGCCGCGCAGCGGTGAAACGTCGCCGAAGTCCCGTCCCCAGGCGAGCGTGATGTGCTGGGTATCGGGCACCAGGTTGTTGGTCGGATCAAAATCCACCCAGCACCCTCCGTTGATATCCGGGCAATAGACTGAAACCCAGGCGTGCGAGGCATCGGCGCCCACCAGGCGCGGCTGGCCGAAGGGCGGTTGCGTCAGCAGGTAGCCGCTGACATAACGCGCGGCCAGTCCGAGCGAACGCAGGCAGGCCAGCGTCATGTGCGCAAAGTCCTGACAGACGCCACGCTTGTCCGCCAGTATCTTGAGCACGGGCGTTGAAACCGTTGTTGCCTCGGGGTCGAACTCGAATTCGCTATGGATGCGGTTCATCAGCGCGTGGACCGCTTCGAGCAGTGGGCGTGTCGGTGTAAAACAGGGACGGGCGTAGGCCGCAAACTCATGTTTGACGCGTACGTACGGCGATTCGAAC
>JANNNT010000552.1:0-4689 GCA_031398685.1 Rhodocyclaceae bacterium
CTATCTCGACCTGGTGACCGCGGTGGAAGAGAGTGCCGACTACCTGGGCATTCCAGTGCAGATGGAAGGCTACGAACCGCCGCGCGACTCGCGCCTGAACCACTTCAAAATCACCCCCGACCCCGGCGTCATCGAGGTCAATATCCAGCCCTGCGCCAGCTGGGATGAGCTCGTTGAGCGCACGACGCATCTCTACGAGGTGGCGCACCTGTCGCGCTTGACCTCCGAGAAGTTCATGCTCGACGGTCGCCATACCGGCACTGGTGGTGGCAATCACTTTGTTTTCGGCGCATTGACCGCGCTTGACTCACCCTTCCTGCGCCGCCCCGATCTGCTGCGCAGCCTGATCAGCTACTGGCACAACCATCCGTCACTCTCCTATCTCTTCTCCGGATTGTTCATCGGCCCGACCAGCCAGGCACCGCGGGTGGACGAGGCGCGCAACGACTCGGTCTATGAACTTGAAATCGCCTTCAGTCAGTTCCCGAAGCCGGACGAAGAGGTCGCCCCGTGGTTGATCGACCGCCTGCTGCGCAATTTGCTGATCGATGCCACCGGCAACACGCACCGTGCCGAGTTTTGCATCGACAAGCTCTATTCGCCTGACGGCCCGAGCGGCCGTCTCGGCCTGTTGGAGATGCGCGCCTTCGAGATGCCGCCGCACGCGCGCATGTCGCTGGCTCAGCAACTGCTGCTGCGCGCGCTGATTGCCCGCTTCTGGACGCAGCCGTATGCGCCTGAACGGCTGATGCGCTGGGGCACCGAGCTGCATGACCGCTTCATGCTGCCGCATTTCGTCAAACAGGATTTCGACGACGTGATCGACGACCTGCGCAGCGCCGGCTATGACCTCGAAAGCGAGTGGTTTGCACCGCATTTTGAATTCCGCTTCCCGGTCCACGGCGGCTTTGTCGCCCAGGGCATCGCGTTTGAGTTGCGCCATGCGCTGGAGCCCTGGCACGTGATGGGCGAGGAAGGCTCGGTGGGTGGCACCGTACGTTACGTCGATGCCTCGTGCGAACGGGTGCAGGTCAAACTCACCGGCATGGCCAGCGAGCGCTACGTGCTGACCTGCAACGGCAAGCCGGTACCGTTGCAGCCAACCGGCAAGGTCGGCGAATTCGTGGCTGGCGTGCGCTACCGGGCCTGGTTGCCGGAATCGGCACTGCACCCGACCATCGGTATCCACGCGCCGCTCGTTTTCGATCTTGTAGACACCTGGATGAAGCGTTCGCTGGGCGGTTGCCAGTATCACGTCGAACACCCCGGCGGGCGCAATCCCGAGCGCTATCCGGTCAATGCCAACGAAGCCGAAGGCCGCCGTCTGGCGCGTTTCGCCGCGTTTGGTCACACCCCGGGAGCGGCCGAAGTACCCCTCACGCCGCGCAACGCCAACTTCCCGTTTACGCTAGACTTGCGACGATCCTGACGCTTGGGTTGCGCGCTAGCCGCCGGCAATGGATACCCCGTCATTCCGGCGAAAGCCGGAATCCAGCGCTGCCCTACTGGATTCCGGGTCAAGCCCGGAATGACGAATTTTAAAGTGGTTTTCACGGAACACTTGATCGCCCGCCCCTCATTTTCCCCATGCCGCGTAACCTGCTTTCGATGTATCCGAAAAAGACTGACCGCTTTGACGAGATGCTCGCCGAAGATGGTGTGTTGCGCCCCTCGTGGCAGTCATTTTTTGACCACCTCAACGCGGCTACGCCCGAGCAAATGCGCCACCGGCTCAACTACGTACGCCGGCGCATCCAGGAAAACGGCGTCACCTACAACGTCTATGCCGACCCCAAGGGTGCCGACCGGCCGTGGGAACTCGATCCGCTGCCGCTAATCCTTTCATCGGGCGAGTGGCTGGAAATTTCCGGCGCGATCACGCAACGGGCACGTCTGCTCAACGCCGTGCTGGGCGATCTTTATGGTGAACAGACCTTGCTCAAGGACGGTACGCTGCCGCCCGCGCTGGTCTATGGGCATAACGGCTTTCTCTGGCCGTGCCAGGGCGTCAAACCTCCCGGCGACACCTGGCTGCACCTTTACGCGGCCGATCTGGCCCGCTCACCGGACGGCCGCTGGTGGGTGATTGCCGACCGTACGCAGGCGCCCTCCGGCGCCGGTTACGCGCTGGAAAATCGGATCATCGTTTCGCGTGTTTTCCCCGACCAGTTCCGCGATCTGGGTGTTCAGCACCTGGCATCCTTCTTCCGGGCGCTGCAGGACAGCCTGGCGCAATGGGCGCCGCACACAGGCGAACCGCCATTGATCGTGTTGCTGACACCGGGCCCCTACAACGAAACCTATTTCGAACATGCCTATCTGGCACGCTATCTCGGTTATCCGCTGGTCGAAGGCCAGGATTTGACGGTACGCGGCGAATGTGTCTACCTCAGGACACTGACCGGGCTGCGTCGCGTGCATGCCATTCTGCGCCGGCTCGATGACGACTTTTGTGATCCGCTCGAACTGCGCGGCGATTCAGCACTCGGCGTTCCCGGCCTGTTACAGGCCGTGCACACCGGGAAGGTGCTGGTCGCCAACGCGCTCGGCAGCGGTCTGCTCCAATCGGCGGCGCTTCCCGGATTTTTGCCCGGAGCCTGCGAGAAATTGCTCGGCGAAGCGCTGCTCATGCCGTCGGTCGGTACCTGGTGGTGTGGCGAGCCGGCAGCGCTTGAGTTTACGATCGAGCATCTTGACCGTCTGGTGATCAAGGGGGCTTTCCCCTCGCAGCGCATGGATCCGGTGTTCGGCAACGAATTGACGGGGGCGCAGCGCAAGGAAATTGTCGCCCGCCTGCGCGCCCGGCCCCAGGCCTACGTGGCACAGGAACTGGTCAATTTTTCGCTGGCACCAGCGTGGAGTACGACGCACGAACGCCGCCTGCTGCCGCGTGGTGTTGCCCTGCGCGTTTATGTTGCCGCCACACCAAATGGCTACGTCGTGATGCCGGGCGGGCTAACCCGCGTCTCGGCGGCCTCCAACGCACGCTATATTTCAATGCAGCGCGGCGGGTCGAGCAAGGACACCTGGGTGCTGAGTGAGAACGAGGTCAACACGTTCAGCCTGCTCAGGCACCTGGTCAGCAAGAGCGACCTGGTTCACAGCGGCAGCAACCTGTCCTCGCGCGTGGTGGAAAATCTCTATTGGTTCGGCCGCTACACCGAACGTTGCGACAATGCGGCGCGACTCCTTCGGGTCGGGCTCTCACGGCTGGTCGATGCCGGTGCGGACGAGATGCCGGCGCTGCTTTCGGCCTTCGACCTGTGCCGTTCGCTCAAGCTGCTGCCCGAAGTTGACGCTAAAGGCGACGCCAAACCACTGTGCGAAATCGTGAACGGTAGTCCGGTTCGCTGCCCGGAACTCCAGACGCGGATGCTCGCCGCCATCTACGACAAGGCGTGGGATGAGGGTCTGGCCGGCAGTATTCGTCGCCTGCTCTGGGTTGGTACGCAGGTGCGCGAGCGCTTTTCGCTCGACAACTGGCACGCACTCAACCGCTTGCAGCGTCAGTTGCAACGCAATAACGAAGAGCGGGCCGATGTCAGCGACGCGCTCATGTTCCTCGATCAGGTGCTCCTCGCTTCGTCGTCGCTGGCTGGATTTGCCATGGACGACATGACGCGCGACGATGGCTGGCGCTTTCTGATTATCGGTCGACGCATCGAGCGCCTCATTTTCCTGTCCAATGCCATCAGCCAATTCCTGCGTCTCGAATCGACACGCGCCGCCGGCAGCATCGAGTGGTTGCTCGAACTGACCGACAGCATCATTACCTACCGCTCGCGTTACATGCCCCAACCAGAGCTCCTGCCGACACTCGACCTGATCGTTTTCGACCAGGCCAACCCGCACGCCGTGGGCTTCCAGTTGCAAGCCCTGCTGCGCTATCTCGGCAGCCTTGCCAGAGAGCTTGGCGATCCGTTTGACGACTCGCTAAGCCCCGCGTTCGTTCGCCTGCAGTCTTTTGATCTAGGGCGCTTTGAGAACCTGAACTTCAGCGATTACATTCAGTGTGGGCCGTGTTTCGAGCTCGCCGATCTGCTCGCCGAGATTTCACTTGCCGCCGCCACGCTCTCGGATCGGCTGGCCATGCGCTATTTCACCCACGTTGGCGATGTCGGCCGGCAAACGCTGGCGGCATGAAACACTCATGAACTCGCCTGCCGCCCGCTACCACGTTATTCACGAAACGAGCTACACCTACGAAAGCCCGGTCTCGCTTTCGCGCCAGCATCTGCATCTGACACCCCGCGATTGTCCGTGGCAAAGCTGCATCGCGCACCAGATCAGCGTCGATCCCGAGCCGACCATTTATCGGTCGCGTTTTGACCACTTCGGCAACCCGGTCAGACAGTTCGCCATCGAGGCGCCGCACAGCAGCCTGACCGTACGCGCGGAGAGCACCATCGAAGTCCGGCCACGCTTCCCGGCCAGGCCGTTTGCCGATTCGCAACCGGGCTGGCTGGCTGATTCGCCGCCTTGGGAGTCGGTGCGTGGGGAACTGGCCTACGGTGCCATGCCGGTACGGCTTGAAGCCAATACATTCCTGTTCGAATCGCCGTACGTACGCGTCAAACATGAGTTTGCGGCCTACGCCCGTCCCTGTTTTACACCGACACGCCCACTGCTCGAAGCGGTCCACGCGCTGATGAACCGCATCCATAGCGAATTCGAGTTCGACCCCGAGGC
>JANNNT010000593.1:0-2139 GCA_031398685.1 Rhodocyclaceae bacterium
GCCGACCAGCAGCGCTTCGAGCTCGGCCGGGTCGAAGAGCAGGGGTGGGACATCCAGCCGGTAACGCAGGCGGTAACCGACCCCCGCTTCACCTTCGATTGGAACGCCGGAGAGGCTCAAGTCACGAATGTCGCGGTAAAGCGTGCGCAGGGAAACGTCCAACTGTTCAGCAAGCCAGCTTCCGGTTGCAAGCCGCTTGCTGCGCAGGATTTCTACCAGTCGAAAAAGGCGATCGGCGCGGCGCATGGGATGGGTTCAATCCGTAACATTGAGTCTGTGGTCATTCTGCCATCAGTTGCGAAAATGCGCTGCCCCGAAGCCTGCCCGGCCGATGGGAGCGAGGCGACTCCGGATCTGGAGCGCCTCGTCGCCAGGCTTCAGCGCAGGGAATGCAGGCCGATGACGTTGCCTTCGCTATCGCTGAACATCCCGATATAGCCGATGTCTTCGCGCAGGAAGGTTTTCGGCATGACGATCTTGCCGCCCGCTGCCTCTACACGGTCGAGGATCGCCGCGAGATTTTCCCCTCCGTTGAGGTAAACGCGCACCCCGTCGGCGTGCGGCCGAGCTTGCTCGAACTCGATCAGGCAACCGCCGACGCCGGGGTCTTTGCTGGGAAACATCGCCATTTTCATTCCCGGGAAGCTGCTATCCAGGGGCAGTTTCGTCCCCATGATCTGCTCATAAAACGCGACGCCCCGTTCGAGATTGGCAACAGGGATTTCAAACCAGTTGATTGCATTCATGTGTATCTCCTTACGTGTCAGTGATGGGAGCGCTCATTCTGCATAAGGGCTGCTGACAACGTGGTGTCAGCAGAGTCTGGGAGAATCGGGCCGCGTTGGGCACGGGTGGTAATTGACCAATTCCGGGCATGTCGGGGTCAGCGTCAAGTCGTCAGCCGCTCGCGCATCAGCGTTTCGATCCACGCCATGAACGCTTGTACGCGACTTGGCAGGTGGCGACGGTTCGGGTAGATCAGCCACACCGGCATCGGCGCGGGGCAATGATCCGGGAGGATTTCGATGAGTCGTCCGGCATCAAGTTGAGGGCGCAAACCGGCCTCGGGGGCCTGGATAATACCCAGCCCGGCCAGGCAGGCACCTTGATAACTGTCCGAGTTGTTGACCGTTACCGCGCCGGCCATGGGCAGATGAACAACCCGCGAAGCGTCGTCCGGATCGGTGTATTCAAAACCGGACGAGCGTGCGCCCAGGCTGGGCACGTAATGCACCAAGCGGTGCGCGGCCAGATCGGCCAAGGTGGCCGGTAGTCCATGCCGCGCCAGATAGTCCGGGCTGGCGACGTTAATCAGGCGGTATTCGCCGATAGGGCGGGCGATCAGGCTCGAATCGCTCAGGCTGCCGACGCGCAGAACGCAGTCAAAACCCTCGCGCACCAGATCAACGCGTCGGTCGGTACTCGACAGTTCGATTTCCAGTTCAGGATGGGTCTGCAGGAACTCCGGCAAGTGCGGCAACACGACTTCGCGCGCCACGAGCAGCGGCATGTCGACACGCAAGCGACCGCGCAGGCCGGCGTGCTCGCTGCGAAAAAGCGTTTGCATATCCTCGACATCAGCCAGCACATCTTTGCTGCGCTCATAGAACACCTGGCCATCCTGCGTCATCTGCACCTTGCGCGTGGTTCGATGCAAGAGCCGCGTGCCAAGCAGCGCCTCCAGTTGTTGCACGGCGGTCGACACACTGGCCTTGGGCAGACCCAACGATTCAGCCGCCTGCGTGAAACTCGCCAGTTCCGCGACACGGCTGAATATCTGCATGGCTTCCAACTGGTTCATAAGGATCTGCTCCGACTGTTCGTTTATTTTGAACAGTCTAATCAGGCCAGCAGTGTTTATGTTGTCTTTGCGTCGCAATAAGATGGCTCCGTACCGCATGCGCTGAGCGAATCGGCGTTTCACTCAAAACAGGAGAAAATCATGGAGACATTGACCAGGAAAATTGCACTCATCACCGGCGGCAGTCGGGGTCTCGGCCGCAATACCGCATTGCATCTGGCGCGCAAAGGAGTGGATGTGATCCTCACCTACCGCAGCCAGCAGGCGGAAGCCGAGACCGCCGTGGCCGAGATCGTCGCGCTCGGTGGTCGCGCCGTTGCCCTGCCACTGGATGTGGG
>JANNNT010000603.1:0-3795 GCA_031398685.1 Rhodocyclaceae bacterium
CGGTGGTCGAATCAACCTGGTCATGAAGACAACCCTCATTTCAACCACACTCAAATACGCCTTGCTTATCGTTTCTTCGAGCTACGGGCTCCTGTGGGGCGCAATAGGGTTTGTGGCTGCAGAAGTCATCAATCTTATTGTTCTGTTGCACTTCAGTAATCAATCAGGGCTGTTCTTCTGGTCCGACTACGCTTCAATCTTTCTTAAGAAACTGCCAGTTGCGGTCATTGGTACCCTGCCTGCAGCAGTTATATTGATTTTTCTACCTCTTCCAGCAAGCCTTGTGCCCTTATCGGGTTATCTTGCCGCAGCCGGCTTGACATCAGTTGGGTTGTGGTTGGCAACGCTATGGTTTTTTGACTGCCCCCCTAAGCACGAGCTTAGTCGCTTGCTTATTACCATCAAGCGGAAACTCCATTGAGGTCGATTGCCTGAACCTGCGTTTGGTGACGACATCAAAACGGGTGCGCACGGACGCTTGCAGTACTCGATAGTATTGACTTCGCGTACAGGCTCGCATCCAAGAATTATGCGACGGACCTATTTTCTACGCGATACGATCCGGAATGAACTGATCATGCAAATGTCGGTCTGACAGCCGGCTTACCCGCCAGAAGTTTTCACGAAAGTGACCGGAGGGCAGGAATGACAATCCAGACAACTCACCGAACGGGAATTGTCTTGGCAGGCGGGCACGCGTCCTCACTCGGCTACCGCCGGAATATTCAAGCAGATGCAGCCGGTTTACGACAAACGCATGATCTACGATCCGCTGAGCACACTCATGCTGGCGGGCATTCGCGACATTCTCGGTCGCCTGGCTAGAGCCGGTCTCATGAGGACTGGCTGGAGGCATCCAACATTGTTGAACTGCTGGAAAACGTGACTGTGGGCAGTACATGATCGACATTCTTCGCGAGTAGAGTGGCTCATCGCTTAGAACCTGAGCAGGCAATTTCTTAACAGTTGTCATAGATAAATTATGAATACTTTGATGGGTAAACGCCTCATGATCCTTGGTGCCGGCCCGTTTCAGGTACCCGCCATCCGTAAAGCGGCCGCGCTGGGTTGTCATGTCATCACCGTGGACTACCTTCCCGATAATGTTGGTCACCCGTACGGCCACCAGTACGTCAACTTCAGTACGGTGGACCAGGAAGGTGTTCTCCAGGCGGCGCGCGATCTGAGTATCGATGGGATCTGTACATTCAGTTCCGACGTCGCCATACCGACAGTGGCCTACGTATGCAATAACATGGGGCTACCCGGCGCTTCGCCTGCCGTCGCCGAGACAATGGCAACCAAGCACCGTTTTCGGGCTTTCCTCAGGGACGCCAACCTGACCTGCCCCGATTTCATTAGCGGCGACAATCTCGAAATAGTCGCCGGGAGTCTTCACCGTATCAAGCTGCCGGTTATCTTCAAGCCCGTCGACACTTCGGGCTCGCGCGGTATTACCCGGCTCGATCATCTGGATCCGGAATCGGTTGAAGGTGCCTTCCTCAAGGCCCAGGGCTATTCACGTTCGAAGACCGTGTGTGTCGAGGAGTTCGTCGCGGGCACCGAAGTCGGCGGCGATGCCATCCTCGTGAACGGGCGTGTCGCGTTCATCGCCATAACTCACAAGCATTTGAACGGCTTCGTGGTTACTGGGCACAGCCTGCCTACCAACATTTCGGCCAGCGATCAGGCTCGCGTTGTCGGGCACATCGAGACCATCTGCGCCGCCCTCGACTATCACAGCGGGCCGCTGAACTTCGACGTCATTGTTTCGGCAGATACCGTGACCATGCTGGAAATGAGCGCCCGCAATGGCGGTAACGGTATTCCCGCCGTAATCGAGCGGGCTACCGGCGTGGATGTGGAACAGGCGGCCATCCACCTGGCGCTCGGCGTGGCTCCCAGCTTGCCGCAACACGCCGAGATAAAACGCGGCGCCGGTTCCTTTGTTTTCGGAAGCCCGTCGGGCGGTAGATTGGAACGAATATGCCCGCCCGCAGAGCTACAACAACGCGTGCCCGAGGTGTTTCAAACGTACTTTACCAAACAGCCGGGCGATCGAATCGAGCCCTTTGAACACAACGGGAACTTCATCGGTTTCGCCTTGTTCGATTGCCTGGATTCGTCCGACTATGAACGCATAACGGAGAAGATCAGTGAAACCCTCGACCTTGCAATCAGCCCCTTCTAATTGGGGAGGCACGACCGAACGGCGCCTGGTGGCCCGAGAGGTCAGCCTGGTGATGCTCGCTTACAGCGTCGTCATCCCGGTTTATCACTCGGCGCGGATACTGCCCGAGTTATATCAGCGGCTCACAGCCGTTATGCAAGGCCTGGAAGAATCTTACGAGATCATCTTCGTCGACGACTGTGGACGGGACAATTCATGGCAAGTGCTGCAGGAACTAGCGACACAAGATTCAGCCGTTACCGCGATTCAGCTCATGCGCAATTCCGGCCAGAGCAATGCCACCCTGTGCGGACTGGCTCACGCGCGGGGCAGAATCGCCATTACCCTGGATGACGACTTGCAGCATCCGCCTGAGGAAATCCCAGCCCTTGTCAAAGCACTGGGCGCGGACGTCGATGTGGTCATGGGTGCACCCAAGGAAAAAAAACACAACCGGTTTCGCCGCCTGGGCAGCAATGTCATGCACAACATCAACTGCTACCTGCTGGGCAAGGATCGTAGCCTGCGCTTCACAAGTTTTCGTCTGATGCGCCGTCCGGTGGTGGATAGTCTGCTCACCATGCGCACTCTGTCTCCCGCCTTGGGTCCCATGATCAACTCCGTCACTCTGCGTATCGTCAACACCACTGTCCAGCATGCTCCGCGCAAGGAAGGGGTCAGCGGATACACGTTCAGCCGGTTGTTTGCCCAGACCATGAGCAACCTGATCGGTTATTCCATGCTGCCGCTTCGATTGCTGGCGATCATAGGGGGAGGGGGAATCATCCTGAGCATCGGCCTCGCCGCCGTCCTGGTGGTGCACTACCTGCAGGGTGGCGTGGTACCGGGTTGGACGTCTACCGCCCTGCTGCTGGTCATGCTGTCAGGTTTCAATTTTTTTGCCTTTTCGATTCTGGGTGAGTACGTCCTGCGTATTCTGCAGAGAGTGAATGCGACGCCCCAGTATTTCGTCAGAGCTCGGCTTACATCGGTAAAGAACGAGGAGGGGCACCATGCTGTCCGATGACTTGATCTACCTGCGCAAGCTTGAATCCACCGATCTGGATCGCACCTGGATCTGGATTAACGATCCCGGTGTCTATCTGAAAATCGGATCACAGGTGCCGGTATCCAAATCCGCCCAATTGAAGTGGTTCGAACGAGCCGATCAATCCACCGACAAGATCATTCTCGCCATTTGCCTCAAGGAGAACGATGTCCATGTCGGCAACGTCTCGCTCGACAGCATCGAGAATCGCCACCGGACCGCAAGACTATCCGTCTTTGTCGGTGACACTGAGCAACGGGGGAAGTCGATTGGCTCCCGTGCTATCCGGCTATTGGCTAACTACGCCTTCAGTTTTCTCAACATGAACAAGGTTTGGTGCAAGGCGACTTCCGGTAATGATCAGATTGTGCACTTCTATGAAAATCTTGGTTTCAAGATCGAAGGTGTGATGCGGCAGCATGAATTCATTGATGGTAATTACGTTGACAAGACTATTTTTGGCCTGTTGAGAGATGAGTTCCACCCATAGTGCTGCTTGTCATATGGGTGAATGCGGGTTGCCATCAACTGGACGATCTAGATGATCAAGGAATTTCTGGCCTGGTATATCAAACCC
>JANNNT010000277.1:0-1839 GCA_031398685.1 Rhodocyclaceae bacterium
GAGTCACTGGTCCCGGTGGATGTAGTCGACCTCGCCGTGGGCAAGCAGCGCTACGCTTTCTTCACCAACGCCAGCGGCGGGATTCTGGATGATCTGATCATCACGCGGCGCGAGGGCGACCTGTTCGTTGTCGTCAACGCCGCCCGCAAGGATGCCGACATCAAGCACCTGGTGACGCACATCGGCCAGCGCTGCACCGTGCACCCTTTGCCCGACCAGGCTCTGCTGGCCTTGCAAGGGCCCAAGGCGGTCACTGCTTTGTCGCGGCTCAACCCGGCGCCATCAAAACTCACCTTCATGACCGGCATGAGCGCCGCGCTGGTGGGTGCGGACTGTTTCGCCACCCGGTCCGGCTACACCGGTGAAGACGGTTTCGAGATTTCAGTGCCCGCCTCTCAAGCCGAGGCGCTGGCGCGCGCGCTGCTCGCGTTAGCCGAGGTACAGCCGGCCGGGCTGGGCGCGCGCGATACGTTGCGCCTCGAAGCCGGGTTGTGTCTGTACGGACACGACATCGATGACGTGACAACGCCGGTGGAAGCGGGCCTGGCCTGGGCCATCCAGAAAGTGCGCCGCGCCGGGGGGGCGCGCACCGGCGGCTACCCGGGTGCAAAAGTCATCGACGGGCAGTTGACCATTGGTGTGGGCATCAAGCGCGTAGGACTGCTCGGGCTGGAGCGTGTGCCGGTGCGTGAAGGTGCGTTGATCGTCGATGCGCGAGGCCACAAGCTCGGCCACGTGACCAGCGGCACCCTCGCGCCCACGGTCAACAGCCCGATCGCGATGGCCTACCTCGCCGCCAGTCACGCCTTGCCCGATCACGAGGTGTACGCGCAAGTACGCGGCAATAACCATCCAATGCGTGTCAGCGCCATGCCCTTTGCACCCCATCGCTATTTCCGTGGCTGACCACGCGCCTCACCATCACTCGCGGCCGCCATCGCCGGATCGGCCAAGGGCATTCGACAACAAAACGGAGAACCCATGACGACGAAGTACACGCCCGATCACGAATGGATCAACATTGCGGACCATGAGGCCGCCACCGTCGGCATCACGCACCACGCGCAGGATGCGTTGGGCGATGTGGTGTTCATCGATCTGCCGGCGATCGGCAGCAGTTTCAAGAAAGGCGACGTGGCCGGCGTGATCGAGTCGGTGAAGGCGGCTGCGGACCTGTACATGCCGGTGAGCGGCAAAGTCGTCGAGGTCAACGAAGCGCTGCGCGCCGATCCGTCCCTGGCCAACACCGATCCGATGGGCCACGGCTGGTTCTTCAAGGTTCACGTGGCCGACATGGGCGAGTTCGAACAACTGATGGATGGACCGGCTTACGACGTACTGGTGAAAAATGCCTGACCGTGCCCCGTCGGAAATTTCACCGCAGCAGGCAGCAATGATGTCATCGGCCCCGAAGCCGCTCTTCGAACTTGAGAATGCCGCTGAATTCGTTGCCCGCCACATCGGTGTTCAGGCAGACGACGAACGCCACATGCTGTCGGTTATCGGTGCCGCGTCGAGGCACGCGCTGATCGAGGCCATCGTCCCCCGCAGCATTGTGCGTAGTCAGCCCATGGCATTGCCCGCGGTGCTGTCCGAGGCACAAGCATTGGCCGAGCTGAAACGCATCGCCGCGCAGAACAAGGCGCTCAAAAGCTGTATCGGCCAGGGCTACCACGGTACGCATACGCCCGCCGTCATCTTGCGCAACGTGCTCGAGAATCCGGCGTGGTACACCGCCTACACGCCTTATCAAGCCGAGATTTCGCAGGGGCGCATGGAAGCGCTGGTCAACTTCCAGACCATGGTGTGCGACCTGACCGGTATGGCCATCGCCGGTGC
>JANNNT010000641.1:0-6527 GCA_031398685.1 Rhodocyclaceae bacterium
CACGAAGCGCTGATGTAATTTTTCGACAAGAACGCGTCCGCGAGCAATACTTATTGACCTTCTCAACAACAGCACTGACCTTGATACTGCCAGCTTCGGATGCTCTGTCGCAGCGAACTCGCTCGTGTCCGTTGATCCGTTAATCTGCGTTTCATGCGAAAGAAAGAAGGTTCCACGGCCAACCTGTGAATCAACGACACCTTGCGTTTTCATTTCCTGAAAGACACGCTGGACAACCATCTGTGACAAACCGAAACGCCGCATCAACTCCCGGATCGTTGGCAGCCGGTCACCTGCACGAGCCCCTGCCTTCAAGTCATCAAGGAATTTTTCTAGCTCGGAAGTTGTATTACGCATAACAATACAATACAACACAATCCGGCTCGATAGCAATTGAGTCGGAGAAATTATGTCAGGAGAGCGCCAGAGCGGCGGTTCCCGAGATGCTCAGAAGGACGGCAAATGTGCTACGGCGCAATGGCGTCAGAGCTTATCGAAGCACCAACCATTTCAGGAATCCGTTTCAACAACCCGTCGGTTTTTAGCCGGATTGCAGCCTCAGACAACACCCTTACAAACAACTTCATTGACCCGGACTGAATCCTGGTCCGCCTTGCCACCTGCCAGCCTGCCTTATTTCGTCGCACCCATTGCCGGAACCCGCCAATTCAGCGATGCTTGTCACCATGCGCAGCCCATTTTCCCTCGTCGACCTCTCGATCATCCTGTCATTGGCCATCGTCGCCGTGGTCGGTTACACATATTCCCCACTGCTCTTGCCCAAGGCCGACCTGACGATCGAACCGGTGGCTGGTTGCGATCTGCACAAACAAGCGTGCCATGCAGACATTCCCGGTGGCGGCCATATCGAACTGAGTCTGACGCCACATCCGATTCCGGTCGTCAAGCCATTACAGGTCAGCGCCACACTTTCAGGCATCGTGGCGAACACGGTTGAAATCGACTTTTCCGGTGTGTCCATGAACATGGGCTACAACCGCAATACCCTTGTTGCCAATGGCGACGGACGCTACACCGCCGACGCGATGCTTCCCGTCTGCATCACCGGCCGCATGGCCTGGCGGGCGACGCTGGTGGTGGAAACCGACCGCCAGCGCATCGCCATACCCTTTCCGTTTGAGGCGCCGACCGAGGGAAGCTGAGGTTTCACTGACCCCCGTCGTTTCCCCTGAGTATCGTACGACTGAACCCTACGACCTGACCGGCCGCTTGGCCAGCTTCCGCTGCAGCGTTCGCCGGTGCTTCTTGAGTAGCCGCGCTGTTTCGGAGATATTGCCGCCGTTTTCGTGCAAAACACGCTCGATGTGTTCCCATTCAAGGCGGTAAGAATGGCATCGACCGCCGTGGCGATGGCGGCATAACCGGTGAGCACGACGATACGGCATTCGGCATTGATCGGCACACCGGAGATCCATTATTCTGGTCAGACATCTTATCCAACTTGACCATGCACCTTGACAGTACACAGCAGGCGTGCAAGTCTAACTGGTCAGGCCAGAAGTCGTATTTCTACCGTGGAAAAACTAATTCTCAGGAACTTGAATGCCCATCGAAACCATCGAGAACCGACGGCTTTATCGTCAGATTGCCGATCAGATCATCCGCCTGATCGAGGCGGGCGAATATAAACCCGGACAGCGCCTGCCCGCCGAGCGCCTGCTGGCCGTCCAGTTAAGTGTGAGCCGCCCGAGCGTTCGCGAAGCGTTGATCGCACTCGAGGTGGAGGGCTGGGTGGCAATCCGCGGTGGTACCGGCGTGTTCGTTCTGGAACGTCAGGACGCACCCGTACAAGGAGAACCGCCGGTGACTGTTTCGGCCAACATCAGCGCCCTGCCCCAGCCCGGCCCACTTGAAGTGCTGTATGCACGCGATCTGATTGAACCAGAGGTCGCGGCGCTGGCTTCCAAACAGGCGTCTCCTGAACTGATTTCAACGATGGCTCGCATCATGGGCGACATGGTGTGCTGCTCGGCCTCCAATCCAAAGCATCTGGACTACGACCACCAGTTCCATTTCAGCCTGGCTGAAGCCACCGGAAATAGTGCACTGGTTCAGACCATGGAGACGCTCTGGGTCATGCGGCAGTCCCCGCTGTACATTCGTTTACAGAATCACTTCCATAACGAAGCGGTCTGGCAACGGGCAATCATAGAGCACCGCGAAATATTCGAAGCCGTAAAGAGCGGTGACGCGAAATCCGCCCGCGCGGCCATGCACCGTCATTTGAACAATGCCCGGAAACGCTATGTTTCCAGTTGGCAGAAAGAATGATTTTTACCAGTCAACTTAGCTCAATGTCGTAAAGTCGGTGTAGTGGGATACGGCGCGCCGCATTTGCGACATTCTCGTCGGAGCACTTGTCGACGCACTTGTCAACGCACTTGTCAACATTCGCTGGCAAGCAAAAATTCGTCGGCAGACTCGATGCATGGATTTCCTGAGGCTGGTGAGGCGGCAATGAATTTGCGCGCATCTTGCTTTTGGTCGAAACAAAACCATGACCCCAAATGCATGCCATACAATAGGAGTTCGGGAATTTCGGGGGATTGAGGCATGAGCGAAGAAGAACTCGCCCAACTGCAACGGCAAGTCCAGCGGGAACATGCAGCCCGCAAGGAAGCCGAACGACTGCTCGACGAGAAAAGCCGCGAACTCTTTTTCGCCAACCAGCAGTTGTACAACGCTCGCGATCGCAACCAGCATTATCTCGACATCGTGCAGACAATTATCGTCGCGCTGGATAACGAGGGCCGCCTCTCCATGGCCAACCGCGCCGGATGCGCCCTGCTCGGACAATCCGAGAGCGAACTTCTTGGACAACGATGGTTCAAGTATTTCGTTCCACCCTGTGCTGACGCCGAACGTGCCCTCAAGTTGTTCCAGCGACTTGTCGCCGGCGACGTTCAAACAGGCGAAGCACAGTCGGAATACCCGATCCTCGACAGCACTGGACAACAGCATTTAATCGCCTGGCGTCTATCCTTGCTGACCGACGCTGCGGGACAAATCGTCGGAGTTCTGGGCGCTGGCGAGGACATCACCGAGCGCAAGCTGGCTGAAAAGTTCAAGCAATTTCGTAGCAAAATACTGGAACTTCTGGCTAGAGACGGGCCTCTCTCCAGCACTCTTGAAGCCATTGCGCTGGGTGTCGAGCAACTCAACCCGGCCATGCTTTGCAGCATCCTGTTGCTCGATAGCGAAGGCAAGCATCTGGGCCTGGGGGTAGCACCCAGCCTGCCCGATTTTTATAACGCGGCCATTGACGGCATTGAAATCGGCCCGGATGTGGGTTCCTGTGGAACGGCCGCCTTTACCGGCGAGCGTGTCATCGTTGCCGACATCGCGACCCATCCCTATTGGGCGCCCTTCAGGGAGCTTACGGCTCGCGCCGGACTAGGCGCGTGCTGGTCGCAGCCTATCCGTTCCTCATCGAGCCAGATAGTCGGCACGTTTGCCATCTACCATCGTGACGTAAACTCGCCCTCGGAATTTGACATTTTTCTCATTGAGCAATCCGCTTATCTGGTCAGCATCGCTATTGATCGCAAGTTGGCCCAGGAGGAACTGGCCCATGAACGGTTTCTGCTAAAAGCCCTGATGGACAACGTGCCGGACCATGTCTACTTCAAGGATTGTGACAGCCGCTTCATCCTGATCAATAAAGCCTTTGCCAAATCCTTAGGCCTGGATGACCCAGCCAATGTGCAAGGCAAGACGGACTTCGACTTATTCACTGAGGAACATGCGCAACAGGCCTATAAAGATGAGCAAGACATCATCCGGTCAAATCAGCCGTTAACGATCGAAGAAAAAGAAACGTGGCCAGACAAGCCCGACACCTGGGTTTCGACGACCAAAATCCCTTTACGAGACGAGAAAGGAAACGTCGTCGGTACATTTGGCGTCTCGCGGACTATCACCGAACGCCGCCAGGTCGACGCCAGAATACAGTCGCAGATACTTGAGTTGACTGCCCTCAACAACAAATTGGGCGAGGCACAAAGCCAGTTGCTGCATTCCGAAAAAATGGCAGCCATTGGCCAACTGGCCGCCGGTGTGGCCCATGAGATCAACAATCCCATCGGATTTGTCAATTCGAATCTCGCCTCATTGAGAACCTATGCCGGGCAACTTCTGTCGGTCATCAATGCCTATGAGCAGGGTGTTGCCGAAAAAATAGGGCAGGCGCGCCAGGCGGCCGATCTGGATTTCCTGCGCGAGGATCTTCCCGCACTTCTTTCAGAGTCACAGGAGGGCCTCGATCGGGTAACCAAAATTGTTCAGGCGCTCAAGGACTTTTCGCGAGTCGATGATACCGGACGCCAGCTGGCTGACCTCAATGCCGCCATGGAAAGCACGCTGAACGTCGTCTGGAACGAGCTGAAATACAAGGCCGAGCTTATCCGCGAATTAGGCGACCTCCCAAAAGTCGACTGCATTCCGGCCCAGATCAACCAGGTATTCACCAATCTCCTGGTCAATGCGGCGCAAGCCATCCCGCTGCGCGGCAAGATTTTCGTCCGCTCCAGGCTGGACGGCGATACGGTGTGCTTTGAAATCGAAGACACCGGCCAAGGGATGAGTGAAGAAGTCCGGCGACGCATCTTCGAGCCGTTCTTCACCACCAAACCCGTGGGTAAAGGAACCGGTTTGGGGCTGTCGATTTCCTACGATATCGTGGTAAAAAAGCACGGTGGCCGCCTGGAAGTTACCAGCGAACCGGGCAAGGGAACCTGCTTCCTGATCGCCCTGCCGCTGGTTTTCAAGGCACCGGACGCGTAAGCCGGCGCACCTCAATGCACCCCAGGAAATCCACGGCAACGCTCTGCCCCTGTGGTAAGGCGAAAAGCTACGCCGCCTGCTGTGGCAACTACCATGCGGGCAACGTGGCACCAACGGCCGAAGCCCTGATGCGTTCGCGATACAGCGCTTACGTGCTCTCGCTGCAACCGTATCTGCTGGCCACCTGGCACGCCAGCACGCGTCCGGTATCGCTTGACCCTGCTGAAAACAGCACGACGCGCTGGCTCGGGCTTGAGGTAAAAAAACACGAATCGACGGGAGCCGACAGCGCCATCGTCGAGTTTGTGGCGCGCTACAGGATTGCCGGCCGCGCGCACCGCTTGCAGGAAACCAGCCGTTTCCTGCGTGAAGAAGGGCGCTGGTATTACCTTGGCGACGAATTCCCTGAAAAGGATGCTCGCCAGTGAAGGAACACCTCGACATCCTTTACCGCGACGAACAGCTGATCGCCATCCACAAACCGGCCGGCCTGCTGGTGCACCGCACGGTGCTCGACCGTCACGAAACGCGCTTCGCTGTGCAGATCCTGCGCGACCAGATCGGACAGTACGTTCATCCCGTGCATCGCCTGGATCGCGGCACCTCCGGGGTGCTGCTCTTTGCGCTTGATCGCAACATTGGCCGTGACCTTAGCAAGCAGTTCGAAACGCAGCAGATCGACAAAACCTACCTCGCTGTCGTGCGCGGTCATCCGGATGAGGCGGGAATCATCGACCATCCGCTCACCCGCCAGTTTGACGATTACGAGTTTCGCTCGCCCGACACCGTCGGCTATGCGCAAAGCGCCCTCACCCGCTACCGGCGGCTGGCTGTTGCCGAGCTACCGCATCGCGTTGATCGCTACCCGACCAGCCGTTACGCGCTGCTCGAACTCAAGCCGAAGACCGGCCGCCGGCATCAGTTGCGCCGCCATCTCAAACACCTGGCGCATCCGATCATCGGCGATGCCACTTATGGCAAGGGGCGGCACAATCGCCTGTTTCAGGACCTGTTCGGCTGCCATCGCCTGCTGCTCGCCTGCCTTGAAATGCGTTTGACGCACCCGGTCAGTAAACAAGCGCTGACGCTCACTGCGCCGCTGGCGGAGGATTTTGAGTCGGTACTGGTGAAACTGGGCTGGGAAGCCGGCGCCTATCGGCCGAGCAGCATCTGACCCGCGCAGTTCCAGATCACGATGGCTTACGACAACTCCCGAAGCACATTGGCCACCGATCCGGAATCCGGCAAGTGTGACAGGGCACCGATCAGATCGTTTTGCACTTGAGACAGGTGCTTGTCCAGCAGTTCGTCATCCATCCCCGTGGCAGACGCAATGGATTTGACAAGATCCCGTTCAGCCTGGCTGAGACTGCCATCGGCGTAGGCCGTCATGAGGCCCATCAGCACCAGCGTATCGGCAAATTCAGGCGAGCTTCCGACCAGTTCGCTGACGTTGAATTGACGCGCCGCCTGGCCTGCCATCATGGCATCGACAGGTAGCATGTCGTCGCTGCGTGCGCTTTCGTAGAATTGACGAATCAACACGGCTTCCGCCGGGTTCAGGCCATCCACCATCGCAACTGAAAGCATGGTGTTGGTCAGTTGCATCACTTGTGCCGGCGTTAGATCCTGATCCTGTACTGCATTCATCATGACGTTCTCCTGGAAATATCGGTTCTAGCGGGATAAGGCGAGCCGTTTGGCTTGTGCCAACTGGGTTTGGA
>JANNNT010000657.1:0-5554 GCA_031398685.1 Rhodocyclaceae bacterium
TAATCATCTTCCCGTCAGCCTGTATTTCCTGAAAGGTGGCCGTTGTCGTCAGGTCATTCCTGTACAGGCTCTTGCTGTAATCCTTGGACAAGGCTTCCGATCGGAAGGCCAGATTTCTGACTTCGTCCGCTACGACGCCAAAGCCTCTTCCCGACTCACCGGCCCGCGCCGCCTCAATCGCCGCATTGAGCGACAGGATCACGATGTGCTTCACGATCGAAGCAAACTCATCGTTCTGCCTGTGCATTTCGCGGTTCTGAGACATCAGGGAATCCATGTCCTCGTGCCAGTGCTCAAAGGTTACGGCAACACTTCGGAGGCTCGCGGCTTCAGCCGCCAGTTTTTCAACGCGTTGAAGGATGTCCGACTTGAGCGCATTGCCTGCGAGTTGCAGTTCACCGAGGTCTGTTTGACAATCGCGTGTCAATCGGATCGAGTCGGCCTGCAGGCATTCGATCGCTCCGACCAACTGCAGCCTTTCAGTGCGAAGCCCTGCGGCTTCCGTTTCGACACGTGCTTTCGCTTTTTCGGTGTCAGCAAGCTTATCGGTGATGATTCCGTTTTCGTTGCGCAGCGCCTGCAACTCACTGGCGTGCGCTGCCGTCAGATGAACAATCCGCCTCTTGCCGACAACGTTGGCACGCAAACTTGCCATCGCCCACGACACCACGGCAATGGCAACTCCTGCAAGATAGAAATGGTAGGTCATCAAATCAGTTCGTCGCCAATGGCCAATTTGTTCGGAAATGCCATCCCGCTCACCGCTGATCTTAAATCGCCAAGCACCGTATGGTTCTTGTGGTTGCTCACCTTGACCTGGTTGACGCCACTTTCATGCCTGTCCGCATGATGAAGCGCATCCACAGCATATTTGCCAGGCAGAGAAATCACCGTCTTAAACGACCTGAAATCGGCACCTGCCTTGTCATCGGTGAACACCAGCCGGATATCGCCGCCTTCACGCTTGATAAAGTCCTGCACCGCATCCATTCCGACACCCCGGCCGGAAACTTCGGTCACCATGCTGGCCGTCGAAAAGCCCGCAGCGAAAATGAGTTTGGCGACCTCCTCGTCCGACACCGGTGCCCCGTCGGCGATGAAGCCCTTTTCGATGCCTTTCTTGCGGATATACCCTACGGCAAGCCCCATGCCGTCGTCCTTCAGGAACATCAGCAGTTTGTCATCGACAAGTTTCAAGTCGATCTGGATGGTGCCGGTCGGCGGCTTGCCCTTGCCGAGCCGGTCGACGGTTGTTTCTATACCGTGGTCGATCGAATTGCGATAAAGATGCATGAACACGTTGCGCAGCAAATCGGCGACCTGATTACGAACAAAAATGCCGTTGTCGTTCACCAGCAGCTTTGGCGGTTCCTTGCCGAGCTCCTTGGCCAACGACGGCAATGATTCGAATACACCATCCAAAACATTCCTGATGGATTCGGTGCCAATCAGTCGCAAGCCGAGTTTGGCCTGCTTCAAGGCGGAAACAAGGTCTTCCGGCCGGGATGCCAAGAGATCAATGGCGTCAAGGTCGGAGACCATCTTCTCGACCTGGGTACGCTGCACCATGACGTATTTCTCGGCGCTGCCCCGGCGGCCGGGACCTTTGCGCCCGAGTTTGACTTCGTTAAGCGATGCGTATTCTTCGATACTGAACATGACTTCCTGCAACTGATCCAGCAAGACGACCTTCTCGAAGCTCGTTTCGCTGTTCTTGCGCATTTCATCGTAGGCCTGTTCGGCCTCGTGAACGATATTCGCAAGATGCAGAAAACCATATGTACGGGCATTCCCCTTGATGGTATGCATATTGCGGAAGAGCTGCGCCACCAGTTCGGGTTGATTGCCATCAGCCGCAAGAAGCAGCGCCTCGTTCTCAGCCGCAAATCGCCTCGAGCTATCGACGAAGTCGTGGAACTTCTCCTGATTGACCGCCAGAATCTGACCGATCATCTGCAATTCGCGCTTCTGATCCTCGGCCTCGGCCTCAAGCTGTCGCAACTCGGTCACATCGCGCACGCAAACCATGATCTTGTCGACCGTGTCATTTTCACTGCAGATTGGCGACCAGTTCAGTTCCAGGTATTTGACCCGCCCGTCCGGCATCGTCTTGCTGACGGCGTCAATCAGAAGATGCGAGTTGAACTCGAAATTCATCCGGTCTTCGCCAATGCAGGCGGAAGTCGTTGCTTCCACTTGGGAAAGTGCATCAGTGCCAATGTTTCCGTTAGCAAAAATGAACTCGATGACGGATTGACCTTTTACGTCCTTTGTTTCAAAGATGGTTTCGAGATAATCCGAATACTCCGGGTGAATCACGCCACCTTCAACAATGGTCAGAATGCCCTGCGGCATGTGATGCAGCATGTTTTGAATGTCATTCGTTTTTTCGCGAAGTTGCACTGTTCGCTGGGCCAGGCTTTCAACCATGAGATTGAATTGCGTGCCGACTGCACCGATTTCATCAGTGGTGGTAATTTCCGCCCGGGCGCTCAAATCGCCTGCAGCCATCGTATTCACGGCGTCGGAAAGATCATTCAATCCACGCATGATTGAAATGTAGGCCGAGACAAAACCGGCGATGACGAGGGCGAGAGTCATAAAAATAATCGCCACGATAAGATTGCGCTGGCTTTGCAGATACTCCAGACGATCGGCCAGCAAGCTATCCGCTTCTTTCAGCACCGTACCGGTGATCAACAGCGATTCGTCGAGCCCCGCCTGCGTGAGTTTCAGATACGACTCAGGCGCCAAATCAAAGTCCAGGGTGTCCAGCATTTTGGTCGTCATGGCTTCCTGAATGCCAAGATAAGCGGTGTTCAGGCGGCTGCCAGCGTCATCCAGATTTGCAGCCATGCGAGGTTGTGCAACAGATCCTTTTCTCAGGCCTTCGATGCCCCACTCGACCAGGGAGTCGAATTTCCCCCGCAGAAGTGTAAGTTCAGTACGACGGCTGTTATTGAGGCTTTTCTTCACCAGCGTATGGGTCCCCAGCCGGGCACTTTTGCCGCTCGTATCAATGAGTTCAGGCAAAAAAGACGTCAGGACGTTGATCAGCCGACTGCTTGTGGCATCGCCATCAACCAGAAGCCCGGATTGTTCATTCAGTTTGTCGAGTTCGCCACGAACCGACGTCATCAAGCGTGAATGCAATTCTGTCAGCCCATCGGCTTCCGAGGCTTCGATCTGCTGAAAGCCTTCTTTCCAGGTTGTCAGCCACTGCTTGCTCCCGGTGAAGCGGTCGACCAGAAAATGGCGATTTTCAACCGCCGATTCGAGGCTTTTCAATGCGCTCTCGGTACTCTCTCGCCTGGCTTGCACCAGTCCGCCAAGTTGCTCAGCCCCCATTTTCCCGGCCTGGCTGGCGGCAATATACTGGTGCAGGTTGGCCAATAGCGTAAGTGCAGGAACCTGCACGGCGAGTGCCTCACGCTCGTATTGCAGCGCGGTTACGCGTGTTCCGAGAGCCGCCAGGATGACCCCCAGCGCGATGAGCAGCGGCAAGCCGAAGATAACAGCGGTAGCACGCAACTTGTTGCGAAACGACAAGCTCCCAACCAGCCGAATGGCTGGATTAAGAATCGACATACCGACTACTCCGCGATGCAGAAAAGGGCATTATGTGTCACGAAGATTTCACTACCGTGACACGAAATGTAATACGCCGCCTAGTTCTGTTTCTTGTCGAGCAGCTTGCGAATCCCGGCGTAGTGAGTGTCGTCGACGGGTATGAAACGCGTCGCATTGAAACTAGCGAGCAGATCGCGCATGCCAGGCGTAGTCACTTCGCCGAGAAATGCGGAGCGGATCTGCTTGCGCAGGTTCTCGCACAATTGCCCTCGATAGACGAAAGGATCGTAAGGAATCGGCTCGGATTTCCAAAGCACGCGTACCTGTGTTGCCGGTAATACGCCCGAGATATGGGCCTCCTCGAGTTGGGACGAAGCTACAAAGGCCGTATCAATCGCCCCACGCGCCAGGGCCGAAACTGATTTGGCATGACTACCGGAAAATGAGATCGCGGCAAAGTACTTTTCCAGGGGCATTCCCAGGCGGGGAGAAAACAGTTGACGCGGCAACAGGGACCCGGACGTACTGCCCGGGTCGGTGAGCGCAAGGCGAGTCCCCCTGAGTGCAGCGATATCGTTATAGATGCTGCTGGCGAGCACCACTAGCAGGGCATGGTAATACGGCCCCTTGACCTGAAAGACACCTTCCCGCTTTTCTGTAGTGGCGAACGGCGTGAGGGCTTCATCCTCGTTTTTGGCCTCCACATAGCTTGCCGGCCCGAGCGAAGCGATGTCGATGCTGCCTCCGATCAGACCTTCGACGACGGAAGCGTAGGACGTCGGACGCACCACGGACACCGTCCGGCCGGTCATCTCCTCAATGCGCCTGAACAAGGGCTGATAACGCCTTATTTCCTGATCGATATCACCAAGGGGAATCATCGAGAAACGGATGATTGGAGGCGTTTCGCATTTTTCCGCATGCGCTCCGGAAATACCGACGAGGTAGTTCAGGGCAATTGTCGCAAGCCAACCAATACGGGACTGCCGTTTTATCATGAGCATCATCCTTTACTTTCCTTGGCCCATGGTCACATGGATTTGTTTCAGTACCAGCAGCTTCTCGACTGCCGTGGCCGCGCACGGGCGCGAGAAGAAATAGCCTTGCGCCTGGTCGCAACGGGCAGCCTTGAGGTGCGCCACCTGCTCCAGAGTCTCGACTCCTTCGGCAATCGTCAGGAGTTTCAGGCTATGTGAAAGCGATATGGTGTTGCTGACGATGGTCGCATCGTTGGTGTCGTTGCGAATATCCTTGATGAAGCAACGGTCGATCTTCAAGTAGCGCACCGGCAGAGCGCGCAGGTGGCTGAGGCCGGAGTAACCCGTACCGAAGTCGTCGATGGCGATGTGAATGCCGAGAGCGTCAAGCCGGTGCAGGACGCCAACAAAGCCGTCGTCGGCATTGATCAGGCCGGTTTCGGTAATCTCAATCTGTAGCAAGTTTGGCGCAACGCCCCAGTACCGAAGCGTATTGGCGATGAAGTCATAGAGATTCGGCGAGCGCAACTGTCGCGATGAGACATTTACCGCCACCGGCACCAGCGGCACCCCGGCGCGAGACCATTCTTCCAATTGCTGACACACTGCAGCGATGATGTATTCGCCCAGTTCAACAATAGCGCCGCAGTCTTCCGCCACCGGAATGAAATCACCGGGCGAAATCGCGCCCAGTTGTGGATGGTTCCAGCGCGCCAGAGCTTCAAGCCCGGTGATCGTAAAATCCCTGAGCGAAACCTTGGGCTGATAGTGCACCTGGATTTCCCGGTTGGACAGTGCCGCCGGCAGAGCCGCCTCGATCTGGTTGCTGAGATCGAGGCGGCGGTTACTCACCGGCTAGCCTCCGGCCCATGCGCCCTGTCACCGTTCGCGATCACCTCCGCTACCGCTTCGACAACTTCATGGCCAAGGGGACGATCGCGCTGGTGAGCGCGCTCCTGGCCATCTCCACGCTCATCGTGGTGGCCGTCGCGGGCCTGGTGTTCGTG
>JANNNT010000669.1:0-7149 GCA_031398685.1 Rhodocyclaceae bacterium
AAAAAGTGGCTCCTGCCACTCAGGTTCCGGCAGCGGCGGCTCCGTCAACGGCAGCAACACCAGGTCTCAAGTCGGCGCTTAATCCGACGGGTGCTTGGCCGTTTCCTACGGGTTCGCGCCCGAAGTAGTTACGGCTGTAGGGGCGCACTTTGCCCATCCGCATTTGCTTTGCCAGAGGCGTAACGGTTGTTACGCCTCTTTTTTGGTGCGTCCGGCAGGCCCGAGTTTGACACTTCCGAGGCACATTTTTGGGTGACCCCTAGCAACGGTGCGGGTTTCCGGGCGTCAAGTCGCAAAACGCCTAGATACATGGATTGTTGATTTTTGTGCTTTGAAGGCTCTACGATAGGCGCCATGTACCTACGCGAGAGCAAACAACGGCGGGCGGACGGCCGTGTCGTGACCTACCTGCAACTGGCGGAGAACTTCTGGGATTCCGCCAAGGGAAGGTCACAAGCGAGCATCGTTCATAACTGTGGGCGCGCCGACGATCCGGACGTTGTCGAGCGGTTGCGCCGTCTGGCTAAGAGCCTCCTGCGCCGATGCTCGCCGGAAGAGATCGTCGGTGCCGGCGGCGACTGGCGCCTGATCTGCGCCTGGCCGTATGGCGACCTCTACGTTCTCGAAGCCATCTGGAAGCAACTGGGCATCAACGCCATCGTGCGGCAGCAGGCTAATACGCGGCATCGGGCTTCGATGTCGAACGCGCCCTGTTCGCTCTGGTCGCCAATCGTGCCTGCGCTCCGGCCTCGAAACTCTATTGTCATGAGCAGTGGCTCAAGGAAGACGCCCATATTGACGGGACGCAGGCGCTGAAGCTGCACCAGCTCTACCGCGCCATGGATTTCCTGGAGGCGAACAAGGACGCCATCGAAGAAGCCATCTTCCACCGGGTGGCCGACCTGCTCAATCTCGACGTGGAGGTCATCTTCTACGACACCACCTCGCTACACTTTGAAATTGATGAGGAAGACGAAGGCGACAAGGATGGCCAGGTTCACGGTAGCGCCACGGCCGGCAAGAAGACCTACGCGGCCCCGCGGCAGCGCGGACACAGCAAGAACGGACGCGCGACGCGCCACAGATCGTGGTCGGCCTGGCCGTCACCCGCGAGGGATTCCCGGTGCGTCACTGGGTATTTCCCGGCAACACGGTTGACGTCACCACGGTCGCCCAGGTCAAGGAAGACCTGCGCGGCTGGCAACTCACGCGCTGCCTCTTCGTCGGCGATGCGGGAATGGTTTCGCAGGCCAACTTGCAGACCTTGGCCAAGGGTGGCGGCAAATACTTGCTCGCCATGCCGATGCGCCGCGGCGACGAAATCACCGAGGACGTCCTCTCACGCCCCGGGCGCTACCGCACCGTCGCCGAGAATCTGGAGGTCAAGGAAGTCATTGTCGGCGAGGGTGAGCGACGGCGACGCTATGCGGTCTGCTTCAATCCGCAGGAAGCCCGGCGCCAGAAGTTGCATCGCGATGAACTGCTGCACGAGCTGGAGGCGGAACTGGCCAGTCTGTCCGATCTGGCGAAAGAACGTCATACGAAACGGGTTTGTGCCTTGCGCACCAGCGCTCGTTACGGACGCTTGCTGAAGGAAACGAAGCGGGGCTTGGTCATTGATCGGCAGGCGGTGAGCGAGCTGGAACGATTCGACGGCAAATTCGTCGTGCATAGCAACGACGACACGCTGACGGCCGAAGACATGGCGCAGGGATACAAACAACAGCAGCGCGTGGAAGAAGCCTGGCGGACGATGAAGTGCGGGTTGAAGATGCGCCCAGTATTCCACTGGGCGCCCCACCGCATTCATGCCCATGTCGCCATCACCGTCTTGTCCCTGTTGCTTGAGCGAACCGTCGAGCACGCCTGTCAGGACACTTGGCGCACTATCCGGGACGACCTGAAACGGGTTCAACTGGCGCTATTGTTGAGCCCCAACGGGCGTGTCTGGCAGGTCACGGAGCCTTCGCCGGATGTCGCTAACCGATTGAAAGCGTTGAAAATCAAGCCGCCAAAGCCGATCCTGAATCTGGATTGAGCACCTTCTTCGCCTAGATACACGCCCATTTCGGCGTCTTCGCCAGAACCCTTACGCCATGCGGCTTTCCGCAGGGCATGTTACTGGGCGGTGTCAAAGTCGGGTTAGAAGCAAAGCGCTGGTCTGACGAACAGGAAGCGGCTCTGCACTTCCTTCGGTCGGATGTGAGGCGGCGTAGCGGGGTGAGGTGAGAGGGCGACAGAGGTGACTCGGTCCCCTACTCGATTGCGCCCCAGCATGGCACACAAACAAAAAGACCGCCCGAAGGCGGCCTTCGTGGTGCTTGGATTGCTTAGGCCTTGAACTTGGCTTCGAAATCGTCACGGATGGCGGCCAGCTTGGCAGGCATCTTGGCGCCCATCTTGCCGAACCATTCCTTGACGCCTTCGAGTTCGCTCAGCCAGGTTTGCTTGTCGAGGCTGGTGACATTAGCAAACTGCTCTTTGGAGAAATCAACACCAGTCCAGTCGATGTCTTCGTAGTTGGGCATCGTGCCCAAGATGGTTTGCTGGCCAGCAACCTTGCCTTCGCAACGCTCGATGATCCACTTGAGAACGCGCGCGTTGTCACCAAAGCCGGGCCATGCGAAGTTGCCCTTCTCGTCGGTGCGGAACCAGTTGACCATGAAAATCGGCACTTGCTTGTCGGTCCCGGCACCCATTTTCAGCCAGTGGCTGTAGTAGTCGGCCATGTTGTAGCCGCAGAACGGCAGCATGGCAAATGGGTCGCGACGGACGACGCCTTGTGCGCCGAAAGCGGCAGCAGTCGTTTCGGAGCCGAGCGTGGCAGCAGCGTAAACGCCGTGTTCCCAGTCTGCGGTCTGGCAGACCAGCGGCACGGTCGAGGCGCGACGGCCGCCGAACAGAAAGGCCGAGATCGGCACACCGTCGGCGTTTGACCAGTCTTTGTCGATACACGGGCACTGCGAAGCCGGTGCGGTAAAGCGCGAGTTCGGGTGAGCCGCCTTGGTGCCTTTTTCCTTGGCGATTTCCGGGGTCCAGTCATTGCCCTGCCAGTCGATGGCGTGCGCCGGTGCCGGGCCCATGCCTTCCCACCACACATCGCCGTCGTCGGTCAGTGCGACATTGGTGAAGATGGTGTTCTCGGCGAGCGAGGCCATGGCGTTGAAGTTGGTCTTATCGTTGGTGCCCGGGGCGACACCGAAGAAACCGGCTTCCGGGTTGATCGCGTAGAAACGGGTAACGCCGTCCTTGTCCTTGCGTGGCTTGATCCAAGCGATGTCGTCACCGATGGTGGTGATTTTCCAGCCTTTCATTTCCTTCGGCGGAACGAGCATGGCGAAGTTGGTCTTGCCACAGGCCGACGGGAAGGCAGCTGCGACGTAGTGCTTGTCACCGGCAGGTGATTCGACGCCGAGGATCAACATGTGTTCGGCCATCCAGCCGTCGTCACGCGCCATGCTGGAAGCGATGCGCAGCGCCAGGCACTTCTTGCCAAGCAAAGCGTTGCCGCCGTAGCCCGAACCGTAGGACCAGATTTCGCGGGTTTCGGGGTAGTGAACAATGTACTTGGTAGTCGGGTTACACGGCCACTTCGGATCCTTCTGGCCGGCTTTCTTCGGTGCGCCGATGGAATGCACGCAGGGAACGTAGGTACCGTCAGTACCGAGAACCGGGAAAACGTCCTTGCCCATGCGGGTCATGATGCGCATGTTGGTGACGACATAGGCGCTGTCGGTGACTTCGATGCCGATCTGAGCGATTGGGGAGCCGATCGGGCCCATCGAGAACGGGACGACGTACATGGTGCGACCCTTCATGCAGCCCTTGAACAGGCCGCCAAGGAGTTCGCGCATTTTGGCTGGTTCTTCCCAGTTATTGGTCGAGCCGGCGTCTTCCTTTTTCTCGGAGCAGATGTAGGTGCGGTCTTCAACGCGGGCTACGTCGGAAGGATCCGACATGGCCAAGAAGGAATTCTTGCGCTTCTTCAGCTTCGTGAAGGTGCCGGCTTCGACCAGTTCGTTGCACAGGCGGTCATATTCTTCCTGCGAACCATCGGCCCACACGACGCGGTCCGGAGTAACCAGAGCGGCAATCTCGGCGACCCACTTCTTCAGGCCTTCATGCTTTACGTATTCAGGGGTATTAATGGATATGGTTTGAGTCATGGTAATACACTCTCTTCAAGGGACAGTTGAGAAACAGGGGGCGACAGTGGCTTAACGCACAAAAAAAGCAATTAGCGGATGCTTTTCGGCGGCGCGGCAGGGTTTAGATGTTGGGGTTGCATCGGTAGCAACTGGCTGGAAATAAGCCCAATTCACGGAGGAAGAAATAGACATGCTTGACTTATTGCTTCAAGACTAAGCGCACAAAGGAACCTATTATAACCTTAGCGAAAACAGCTGGGAGGCGAAATTTTCTGGAATGCGCTTTGTGAATTGATTGCCGGAATGCCACGTGTCTCGTCATTGTTCGAAAGCTGCTATACCCACTTTTTGATCGATATCGGTCACGAGGACATGGCGGCGTAACACTAGAAGTCTCGGCATTTGTTGCCATTTGAATTTATTTGATGTTGTTTCTCATATAGTTACGCTATCTTGTTATTTTAATTGATTTTATTTTGGCTAGTGCTACACTCTCGTGAAATTTCTGTAACAATCGAGTTTTGCAGGAGGCTTCACCAATGCGTATTACGCTGAAAACAGCCTTGCTGTGCATCACGTTGCTGGGCTTTAGCCTTACAGCCATTGAGAGCACACAAGCCGTTGAGAAGGCCAAAAAACCTGTCTCACAGAAGGCCAAGGCCAAGTCAGCTACGCCCAAGAGCAAGGCAGTTCCGGTCGCTAAGAAGGATAAATCCTCACTTTCATCTCGGAAAAAACGTGTCAGTATGGTTTTGGCAAGTAGTGCGGTGCAGTGGCAGGAAACGCGCACGCTGGCTGTTCAATCCGGTTCTGCATTGGTTGTTGACCAGGTTGGAGGAGATGCCATTTTCCAGAAAAACGCCAATATTGTTGCCCCGATTGCCTCGATCACCAAGGTGATGACGGCAATGGTCGTGCTGGACAGTTCGCCGAATATGGTCGCACCGATCTCGATCTCTAATGACGACGTGGATTACCTGCGGGGCAGCCGTTCCCGCCTACCTGTTGGTTCGGTCATGTCGCGTGAATCTGCCTTGTTGCTCGCCTTGATGTCTTCCGAGAACCGCGCGGCGCACGCGCTGGCTCGAAACTATCCGGGAGGAATGCCCGCGTTTCTGGTCGCGATGAACATCAAGGCGCAAGCGCTTGGCATGAGGGATACACGCTTTGAAGACCCGACCGGATTGACGAGCAGTAACGTGTCTACGGCTCAGGATCTGGCCAAGATGGTCACTGCGGCCTATCGTTACCCGTTGATTCGGGAATTTACAACCACGACCGAAGCTACGGTGGACGTCGGCGGGCGCGAATTGGTCTTCCGCAACACCAATCCGCTGGTGAAAAATGCTGCTTGGGATGTGGGCCTTTCCAAGACCGGCTATATTCACGAAGCTGGCAAGTGTCTGGTCATGCAGGCGCGCGTCGCCGACAAGCCAGTGGTTATCGTGCTGCTCGATTCAGCGGGCAAGCTGACTCGAGTCGGTGATGCAAACCGGATCAAGCGCTGGATGGAAAGTGCTCAAGTTTCGCATAGACTACCAACGCAAACCACGCTTTTGCGAGAGGGTACGCGCCACCCGGGTTAAGCTGACAAAACTCATTCATGAAAAAAGCCACGGCGTGCCGTGGCTTTTTTTGTTTTGAGCCGGACTATTTTTCGTACGGCTTGAGATAACCCATCGCACGCGAAATCTCTTCGGTCGTTGCCTTGATTTGTATTGCCCAGTCAGGGTTGTGCCGATCGGTCGGCGAGGAGATGGAAAGACCGGCGACAATCAATCCTTCGTCATTACGGATTGGGGCGGCGACACAGCGCAGGCCGATTTCTGCCTCTTCGTTGTCGTAGGCCAGATCGTGCCGACGAATTTTGTCGAGTTCCTTTTCCAGCGCCGCCAGGTTGGTCAGCGAATGGGGGGTTTTGCCCGGCAACCCGGTGCGCTTGGCATAGGTGCGAACGCTTGTAATGCTCTCGGCGGCAAGAAATAACTTGCCCAGCGATGTCAGGTGCAGGGGGGCTCGACCACCGACCAGATAAACAACGCGCACCAGCGAACGTCCGCCCGCGGTACGTTCGACGTAGATGATTTCGTCTTCATCGCGAATGCCGAGATTGATCGCTTCGCCGATCTTTTCGTGCAGGCTTTGCATGAAAGGAAGGGCGATCTGGCGAATGTTGATGCGCGATTTGACGATGTTGCCGAGTTCCAGCAGGCGAATGCCGAGTGCATAGGTGCTGGCATCGTGGCGTTCAACAAGGCGTGAGTGGGTCATTACCGCCAGAATACGGTGCGCCGTCGACGGATGCAGTCCAGTGGCCTGCGACAGCATTTTGAGGGTTGCGGGCTCCAATGCATTTGCCAATACGTCGAGCAATGACATCATGCGCTCGATAACCTGGATGGACCCCTTTTCTGCTTGCTGCTCAGTCATTGTTTTTGTCCTGAACCTTCCGTTTTGTCCTGAGGCGGAATAACATCCTGAGTTCCGCCCGATCTGGAGTTGTAATACTCGCAACAGTTTGTAAAGCACGATATCTTACCATCATGCGTGGTGCTCTGTTCGTTACCCGCCTCAAAGGAATGTGATGCTTCAAATTGACGATCCGCTTGCGATTCCCCTCTGGATCAATGGTCACGCCTATCTCACGATGGCTCCAGCCTTTCTGGATGTCTGTAATCCCGTTAACGGTGAAGTTTTACGCCGTACGCCCCTGTGCGGTGCCGATGAAGCAGAAAAAGCGGTCGAGGCGGCGCAGGCTGCTCTTGTTCAGTGGGCGGCGCAAAGCGCAGGGGCGCGAGCACGCTTGCTTGGCGCTGTGGGTGATGCGCTGGCGGGTTATGCTGACCATTTTGCCAGGCTGATTGTCGAAGAATCTGGCATGGACAGCGACGCGGTCGCCGCGGAAGTGGGCGCTGCCGTGGCGCTGTTGCGCGATCCTGAGACTGGTGATTCCTCGGGTGTGGTTGGCGTTGTTGGCAATACCTTAACACCACTGTTCGGT
>JANNNT010000711.1:0-5086 GCA_031398685.1 Rhodocyclaceae bacterium
TTCGACGGCATCCCGCTCGACAAGGTCTCCGTCTCGATGACCATGAACGGCGCGGTGCTGCCGGTTCTCGCCGGTTACGTCGTAGCCGCTGAAGAGCAAGGCATTTCGCAGGACAAGCTGAGCGGAACCATTCAGAACGACATTCTGAAAGAGTTCATGGTTCGCAACACCTACATCTACCCGCCCACGCCGTCGATGAAGATCATTGCCGACATCTTTGGCTACACCGCGCAGAACATGCCGAAGTACAACTCGATCTCGATCTCCGGCTATCACATGCAGGAAGCCGGTGCCAACCAGGCGATTGAAATGGCCTTCACACTGGCCGACGGCGCCGAGTACGTGCGCACCGGTATCGCTTCCGGCATGGACGTTGATGTGTTTGCTGGCCGCCTGTCGTTCTTCTGGGCCGTCGGCATGAACTTCTACCTCGAAATCGCCAAGATGCGCGCTGCCCGCATGTTGTGGCACCGTATCATGACGAAACTCGGCGCCAAGAGCCCGAAGTCGATGATGCTGCGTACGCACAGCCAGACCTCCGGCTGGTCGCTGACCGAGCAGGATCCATACAACAACGTGATCCGTACCACCATCGAAGCCATGGCTGCGGTCTTCGGTGGCACCCAGTCGCTGCACACCAACGCGCTCGACGAAGCCATCGCCCTGCCGACCCAATTCTCGTCGCGGATCGCCCGTAACACCCAGATCATCATCCAGGAAGAAACCAAGATCTGTAATGTCGTCGATCCATGGGCCGGTTCCTACATGATGGAAAGACTGACCCAGGACATGGCTGACAAGGCTTGGGAGATCATCGAAGAAGTTGAGGCGATGGGTGGCATGGTCAAGGCCGTTGAATCGGGCTGGGCCAAGATGAAGATTGAAACCTGCGCCGCTGAAACGCAAGCGCTCATTGATTGTGGCAAGCAGGTCATCGTCGGCGTCAACAAGTACAAGCTGGCCGAGGAAGATGCAATCGAAATTCGGGACATCGACAACCACGCCGTTCGTGAAGAGCAAATCGCCAGCCTCAAGAAGATTCGCGCCACGCGCGACACGGCGGCTGTCAATGCCGCGCTTGATGCGCTGACCAAGTGCGCCGAAACCGGCGAAGGCAATTTGCTCGATCTGTCCATCAAGGCGATGCGTCTGCGTGCCACGGTGGGTGAAGTTTCGGATGCGCTGGAAAAGATCTTTGGTCGCCATCGCGCCAATAATCAAACCATCTCGGGTGTTTACGGAGGCGTCGTGCAAGGTATTGAAACGTGGGAAACCATCAAGGCCGACATCGAGAAGTTTGCAGAAACCGAGGGGCGTCGTCCGCGCGTGATGATCGCAAAATTGGGACAGGACGGTCACGACCGTGGCGCCAAAGTGGTTGCGACTTCTTTTGCCGACCTCGGCTTCGATATTGACGTCGGTCCGCTTTTCCAGACTCCGGAAGAAGCTGCCCGTCTGGCGATCGAAAACGATGTACACGCCATTGGCTGCTCTTCGCTGGCCGCAGGCCACAAGACTCTGGTTCCGCAACTCGTTCAGGCACTGAAAGATCAAGGTGCTACCGACATCATCGTCTTTGCCGGCGGCGTTATCCCGGCGCAGGACTACGATGCGCTGTTAGCGGGTGGGGCCAAGGCTGTTTTCGGCCCGGGTACGCGCATTGAGGATTCCGCCCGCAAGGTTCTGGAGGAAATCCGCAAGGCGCATTGCAAGGCTTAAGCAAGGCCTGAGAAAGCGCTGATCCAATCGTCACACCGGTTTTCCGCCAGTGTGACGATTTTTTCATTTAGTCAGTGTTTCTCCAACCAATGGAAGGAAATTCAGTTGATGGATGCGATTATCACATCCGAAGACGCGCTACCCGCCGTCGACCAGCAACTCGTTGACGGCGTTCTGGCAGGGCAGCGGCGCGCACTTGCAAAAACCATTACCCTGATCGAATCCACCCGAGTCGATCACCAGCAGCGTGCGCAAAAAGTTGTCGCCTCATTGCTACCGCATACCGGACGCGCCATTCGTGTCGGCATCTCCGGTGTTCCCGGTGCCGGGAAATCGACCTTCATCGAAGCGCTGGGCATCTGGCTGATCGAGAACGGACATCGGCTTGCCGTCCTGGCCGTCGATCCGTCCTCATCGATTTCCGGCGGATCGATTCTCGGCGACAAGACGCGCATGGAATTGCTCTGCCAGCGCGAAGAAGCGTTCATTCGTCCAAGCCCATCAGCCGGATCGTTGGGCGGCGTCGCCGAAAAGACACGCGAAGCCATGCTCGCTTGCGAAGCCGCAGGCTACGATGTCATCCTCGTCGAAACCGTCGGCGTTGGCCAGAGTGAAACAACGGTAGCCGGCATGGTCGATATGTTCGTCCTGCTGCAATTACCCAATGCCGGCGACGATCTGCAGGCGATCAAGAAGGGCATCGTCGAAATTGCGGATCTGGTGGCCATCAACAAGATCGACATCGATCCGCGAGCCGGTGCGATCGCCCGCGCGCAATGGAAGCAAGCACTGCACATGCTCCGCCCGGCCTCGCCGAACTGGCGCCCACCGGTTATTGGCGTCAGCGCATTGAAGAAGGAAGGGATGGTCGAGTTCTGGGGCGAAATTGAACGCTTCAGGGACATCATGACCCAAACTGGCGAACTCGAAGAAAAGCGGAGAAAACAGGCGCTCAACTGGATGTGGAGCCTGATCGAATCGGGTCTGCACTACCTGTTCCGCAGCCACCCTGAGGTCCATGACGCGTTACCTGCCCTGTCCCGGAACGTTGCTGAAGGCATCACCACGCCAGGCGCCGCAGCCCATAGGCTGTTGGCGTATCTTAAGGCGTAATTGAGGCGGAACCGCCCACCTTTCGTGTAGTCTTAGAGCCCTGGTCAACAGGGAGATAAGTTCATGCACGACATCATTCGCCAACTCGCTGAAAAACGCGAGGCGGCCTGCCTCGGCGGCGGGCAGAAACGTGTTGATGCACAACACGCAAAAGGCAAGCTTTCCGCACGCGAACGGATCGAACTGTTGCTTGACACCGGGTCCTTTGAAGAATGGGACATGTTCAAGGAGCACCGTTGCACTGACTTCGGAATGGCTGAACAGTTGGTTCCCGGTGATGGGGTCGTTACCGGCTACGGAACAATCAACGGCCGGTTGATGTTCGTTTTCTCCCAGGATTTCACGGTTTTTGGCGGATCGCTGTCCGAGGCACATGCCGAAAAAATCTGCAAGCTGATGGATCACGCCATCAAGGTCGGCGCCCCGGTAATCGGCATCAACGACTCCGGTGGCGCGCGCATTCAGGAAGGGGTCGCCTCGCTGGGCGGTTACGCGGATGTCTTCCAGCGCAATGTGCTGGCCTCGGGCGTCATTCCCCAGATTTCCCTGATCATGGGTCCCTGCGCCGGCGGTGCGGTATACAGCCCGGCGATGACTGACTACATCTTCATGGTCAAGGACTCCTCGTACATGTTCGTTACTGGACCCGAGGTTGTCAAAACCGTGACCCATGAAGACGTCACGGCCGAAGAACTGGGTGGAGCCATCAGCCATACCAGCCGTTCCGGCGTTGCCGATCTGGCCTTCGAAAACGATGTCGAGGCGCTGATGATCATGCGCCGCTTCATGGGTTTTCTGCCCGCCAATAACCGCGAAAAGCCGCCGGTTCTCCCGGCGCAGGATCTGGCCGATCGGCTCGATTACTCGCTCGACACGCTGGTTCCCGACAACCCCAACAAGCCTTACGACATCAAGGAACTAATCCTCAAGACGGTTGACGACGGGGACTTCTTCGAGCTGCAACCTGACTACGCCCGAAATATTGTCATCGGTCTCGGGCGCATGGATGGTTCTCCGATTGGCGTTGTCGCCAATCAGCCACTGGTCATGGCCGGCTGCCTGGATATCAAGAGCTCGACCAAGGCGGCACGCTTTGTACGTTTCTGCGACGCATTCAATATTCCCGTCGTTACCTTTGTCGACGTCCCCGGTTTCATGCCCGGCACTGCCCAGGAATACGGCGGCATCATCAAGCATGGCGCCAAACTGCTTTATGCCTTTGCCGAATGCACGGTCCCCAAGGTCACGATCATTACCCGCAAGGCTTACGGCGGCGCTTATGACGTGATGTCTTCGAAACACCTTCGTGGCGACGTCAATTTCGCCTGGCCCTCCGCAGAGATTGCGGTCATGGGCCCGAAAGGGGCGGTTGAAATCATTTTCCGCGAAGAGAAAGGCGATCCGGAGAAACTGGCGCAACGCGAGGCCGAATACAAGGCCAAGTTTGCCAACCCCTTTGTTGCCGGAGCGCGTGGATTTATCGACGACGTCATCATGCCGCACGAAACGCGCAAACGCATCTGCCGGTCACTCGCCATGCTGTGCGACAAGAAACTGGAAAACTCTTGGCGCAAACACGGCAATATTCCGCTGTAGGAACCCAACCGCATTCAACGCAGAGTGTGCAGCGACGCAGAGGCCGCAAAGATAAAGGCCTTTTCGTCTTTTGTGCTCTCCCCGCGTTCTCTGCGCCTCCGCGGACTCTGTCCCCCAAGAGGATTTCCTGTGGTGCACGTTGAAAGAGGTTTATAAATGTTCAAGAAAATTCTCATAGCCAACCGCGGCGAGATTGCTTGCCGCGTCATCAAGACCGCGCGTCTGATGGGTATTGCCACCGTTGCCGTTTACTCACAAGCAGACCGGGACGCATTGCACGTTCTGAGTGCCGACGAAGCCGTATGCATCGGCCCGGCACCGTCCAAGGATTCCTACCTGGCGATCGACAAAATCATCGCCGCCTGCAAACAGACGGGCGCTGAAGCCGTCCATCCCGGCTATGGCTTTCTTTCCGAGAACCAGGAATTTTCAAGGCGCCTGGAAGAAAACGGGATCGTCTTCATCGGTCCCAAGCACTATTCGGTCGCCGCCATGGGCGACAAGATCGAATCGAAGAAACTGGCCATCAAAGCCAGGGTCAACGCCATTCCCGGCTACAACGATGCACATCGCGGACGCCACGCAGGCGGTCGAGATCGCCCGGGGCATCGGCTACCCGGTGATGATCAAGGCGTCAGCCGGCGGTGGCGGCAAGGGT
>JANNNT010000693.1:0-1836 GCA_031398685.1 Rhodocyclaceae bacterium
TCTCGCCAGCGAGATGAGCGTTGTCCGCAACGAACTGGAACGCAACGATAGTGACCCCGGCAGTCTGGTGATGCGGGCCTTGCAGCGCCAAAGCTATTTCTGGCATGGCTATTCACGGCCGACCATCGGAGCGCGCAGCGACATCGAGGACGCCCCTTTTACGGCCCTGCAGGCTTTCCACAAGAAACACTACCGTCCGGACAACGCCGCCCTGATCATTTCCGGCAATTTTGACCCGCAGCGGGTTCTGGCCCTGGCGAGCCGACTCTTTGCCGTCGCGCGCAACCCGGCCACCCCGAAGGTCAGCAGTTGGACCCGCGAAGAAACGCGAGCCACCACCAATCGCAGCGAACTGATTCTCCCCGCCGGCAAAACAATGGTGGCCAGCGCCTGGAAACTGCCCGGCGCAACCGAGCGGCAAACCTACGCCCTCGATCTGGCCGTAAGCGCCATTTGCGACAACGACTGGGGCAGCCTGCGCAAAGATTTGGTACTGGAACGCAAGATCGCTGTCACCGCGTCATGTGGCACGCAAATCCAGGCCGACTACAGCCTGTTGCTCGGCTTTGCGTCGGCCGGCAAGGAGGCCAATGCGGAGGCCTTGTCGCAGGCGCTGCACAGCCATATTGAAACGGCTGCGGCAACGGGCATCAGCCAGGATCAACTGGAACGCGCTCGTATAACGGAACTGAATGCCTTCGAGCGCCTGGAAAATGCCCACGAAACGCTGGCTTATCATCTGTCGCAGGCTGAAGTAACCGGCGATTGGCGTTTGTTCTTCTGGCAGCGCGACATCGTCAAGACCCTGACTCTGGACGAAGCCAATGCGGCTTTGAAAAAATGGTCGGTCGCGGTGAATCGTAGCGATGTCCTGCTGCGTCATGCGGACGGTATCGTGGCACCGGACGTGCCAAAGCCCGCCGAGGCCAGAACGCTGGTGTCCGGGAAGGATTGGCCGGTCATCTCCATGCGTGCCGACCCTATCCCGACTTCAGCCGACGAACTGGCCAAAGCCACGATAAACGTCCCCCTGGATGGGTTGCAGGCGCGAGCGCTACTGATTTCGCGCCAGACCCAGGGCAATCGGGCCTGGTTGGTTCTCAATAACGATTATGGCAACGAGTCTGCCCTGGCCGGTCGGCGGACGGCTTGCGCCATGGCCAGCAACCTCTTGGCCTATGGCGGTGCGGGCCTCAGCCGCGACCAGCTCAGTGCCAAACTCGAGGCACTGCAAGCCAAATGGTCCCTGAGCCTTGGTGGAATCGTGATTGAGGCTCCGCGCAAAAATATCGATGCGGCGCTGGACATCCTCCTCTCCGTGTGGGCATCTCCCGCTCTGCCGATGAATGAGTTCGAGCGCATCAAGGCAAGTGCCATCGCTGGGCTCGAAGCGGCGCTCAAGGATCCGGGAGCAGTCGCCGCCAGTGCCACCAACCTGCGCTTCGACAATTATCCTGCCCAGCACCCCTTTCAGCCTCGCTCTCTGGAACAACAACTGGCCGAGAACGCCGCCGTTAACTTCACTGACGTGACCGCCTGCGCTGCTGATTTCTCAGGTATCGCCCAGATTCGCCTGGCGATGGTGGGTGCGTTTTCACCTCAGGACGTGCAGTCGGTGTGGTCCAGGATCGCCCAGCTACCGACGGCAAAAATCCCCTACGAGCGGATAAAGGATCTTGAAGCGCCGCTTACCGTCGATACCACCCCGATCAACGTGGCGATGCCGGAAAAGCCCAATGCGGCGGTCGCCGGATCCACCTTGCTACGTATTACCGACGATTCTCCGGATTTTCCGGCCTTGCGGATCGCCATGAAGGTGCTCGGCGGCGATGCCGA
>JANNNT010000697.1:0-6375 GCA_031398685.1 Rhodocyclaceae bacterium
CGCCCTGACGTTGTGTTCGATGAGGGCTTCGATCAAACGGGCGGCAGTTTCCAGGTCCGAAATCTTGATGCTTTCCTCTTTGGTATGCACGTCAGTCATCCCGATGGCCAGATCGACAGCCGTCAATCCGCGTGCGTTGAAGATGTTGCAGTCGCTGCCGCCCCCGGTGGACACCAATTCGGGTTGCAGGCCCAGCGCCTGCATGGCGTCCATGCACTGCCGGACTACCGGGTCGTTTTAAGTTAGTTTTAACGCTGCATAGCTGCGTTGAATATCAACGTCGACGGTTACACCAAATTCCTGGGCGGCGTTCTCGAAACACGCCTTCATGTGCGCGCTCTGGGCGTCCAGTTTTTCGTTAAATAGACTGCGTGCCTCAGCAAGAACGTCCACCTGTTCGGCAACGATATTGGTGGCCACGCCGCCGCTGATCGTACCAATATTGGCGGTCGTCTCGGCATCGATGCGCAACAGTTGCATCCGCTCGATCGCCCGCGCCGCGACCTGGATGGCGCTGACGCCACGTTCGGGACTGAGGCCGGCGTGCGCTGCCCGCCCATGAATCACGGCTTTGATGGTGTCCTTTGACGGACCTTGCACCGCAATTTGCCCGAGCGGACCTTCTGCATCGAGCACAAAGACACGTTTCGCCATGACTTTGCTGTAGTCGAGCCCTTTGGCGCCATGCATGCCGACTTCTTCACAAATCGTAAATACGACCTGAAGCAGGCCGTGCTCTACACCCCGTTCCTGACTCCGCCGCACGCCTTCAAATATGGCGGCAATTCCGGCCTTGTCGTCACCGCCGAGGATCGTTGTTCCGTTTGAGCGAATAACCCCATCCGCGATTACGGGCTGAATGTTGGTGCACGGCGTGACCGTATCCATGTGACAGCAGAACATCAGCGGCTCGACGTTTTTGCTGCCCTCCAGCGTAGCAATGAGGTTGCCTGTCTCTCCGGCCGCCTGGTCCCCGGCCGAGTCAAACTCCACAGAAAAACCCAGAGCCTCCAGTTCCTTCCGCGCATAGGCCGCAAAATCGCCTTCCTGACGGGACGGGCTTGATATCTTGACCATGGCAATAAACTGATCGACAAGCCGTTGTGTGGCTTCGCTCTTCTCCATGACTGCACCTTCCTTTATAGTTTTTTAATCAGTTGAAATCCACTACGTACTGACCGTCGCGCATGAGTTGCATGCGCTTTCCGTCGTCCATGATGAGATCGACGCTTTTCACCATCACGTCGGGCTGGGTTTCGGGGACATAAACGCGGTCGATGTGAATGACGGCGTCGGGGCCTGAAAAATCATCCGGCCCCACTTGCCCGCCAAAGTGTTCGCTGCGGCCGAAGGCGATATGCAGGCCCAGTTTCTCGTCCAGCAAGACCTTGCCGATGGGCGTCACACCAAAGGCGGCCAGAACGCCAAGTCCCAGTTCCGCGATGTTGCCGTAGGCCGGTTCTTTGGCCAGATGCTCGGCTTCTGCGCATGACGCGGCGCCTTCAGTGAGCACTGCAACAGCTTTATTGCCCGCAATACGGTAAAGCACCACTTCATGGCCAAACTGCACAGGCAGCACGCCTGCGCTGCGGCTGGCTTCGGTTTCTCCCTCAAAAGGCACGATGTAGGCTTCTCCCGAAGGCAGGTTGCCTGCGCTACCGGGATTGGGCAGCAATCCTCCCGATGCGTGAGCACTACGGAAACGCAGATCGAGGTGCAGCGCCGCTTCACCCTCAGGATAGGTGAAACAGAAATCTGCCCCTGTCGCGCGATCCAGCCTGTCCTTGAGATACACCACGCGACGATTCACTTCCGTGTAGTCCAGTCGCAGCGCAGGAATCATGTCCTCGCAAAAACCGCCCATGGTCGCCGCCCGGATGGGGTATTTCTTTGCCGCCATTTTTAGGGGCGCCGTGGCGGAAAACTGCGATGGGACGAGGAGAATCGGATTGTCGTCGAACATCCTGGCAAATGAAATCGCGTGCCCAGGATCGAGGTCTTCAGCCGTTTGCGGCAGCGCTCCCCCCGCGTGAATCCAGCAGCGCTCAGGCAGATCACCGTTGTTGGTATGCGCGTTGCGATAGAGCACCAGGGTGGGCTTCAGTCCAAGTTCCGCCTGGTGTGCGGAGAGTTCGTCCATCCAGTCCGCCGCGATCGCGCGCCGCGTGGCCCAGTCCTTGTTGTCAGGGACCTGGGCATCGGGCAAATCCACGAGGATGGCCATTCCTGCTTCGTTCGTGCGGGGCTGGAAAACCCGCTTGATCAGCGCTACAAGTTCATTGCCACTTAACCGTTCAGTCATACAGGTCTCCGTTTGGGGAAGAAGAAGCCGGCCGGGTCTTCGAGGCTGGCAACAGCGGACAATCGATTAACCGGACCGCAGTTATGGATTACGATCATTTCAATCGGCACGACGATTGTCGGTAGGTTGGCGAACACAGGCCGATCAACCGTGCCAGCGGGTTTCAGAAAGGATAGGCCAAACCGTGACGGTCCCCTTTGCGCGGCGAGCGAGGCGGGCGTAAATACCGCTTATTCCCAGTTCAAGATGACTTTGCCGCTTTGCCCTGACAACATCGTGGCAAAGCCCTGCTCGTAGTCATCGACCGAAAAATGGTGGGTGATGATCGGGGTGATATCGAGACCGGATTGAATGAGCGCGACCATTTTGTACCACGTCTCGAACATTTCCCGACCATAAATCCCTTTGATCTCCAGTCCTTTAAAAATCACCTGATTCCAGTCGATCGCCGTATCCGGAGGCGGAATGCCGAGCAAAGCCACTTTTCCGCCGTGCTGCATGGTTCTTAGCATCATCTGAAAAGCTTGCGGATTGCCGGACATTTCCAGACCAACGTCAAAACCCTCAGTCATCCCGAGTTCTGCCATCACGTCCTTGGTGTCCTCCCGGGTCACATTCACGGCGCGGGTTGCCCCCATTTTTCGGGCCAGATCGAGGCGAAAATCATTCACATCGGTGATCACGACATAACGCGCGCCGACGTGTCGGGCAATCGCAACGGCCATGATACCGATCGGCCCCGCCCCTGTAATAAGCACATCCTCACCGACCATATTGAAGGACAAGGCGGTGTGTACCGCATTGCCAAAGGGATCAAAAATGGACGCCAGATCATCGGAGATTTCATCCGGAATCGGGAAGGTGTTGAACGCCGGCAGTGCGAGGTACTCGGCAAACGCTCCGGGCCGATTGACTCCGACGCCGGTGGTATTGCGGCAAAGATGACGGCGCCCCGCCCGGCAGTTGCGGCAATGGCCACAGGTAATATGCCCCTCGCCAGACACCCGGTCACCGATCTTGAAGCCCTGAACCTCGGAGCCCAGTTCAACGACCGTACCGACATATTCATGGCCAACGTGCATGGGAACAGGAATAGTCTTCTGCGCCCAATCATCCCATTTCCAGATGTGAATATCCGTGCCGCAAATGGCGGTCTTTTTTATCTTGATCAGGACATCGTTGTGACCGATAACGGGCTTGTCGACCTGACTCATGGTCAGGCCGGGGGCGGCTTCCAGCTTGGATAAAGCTTTCATTTACAGACTCCTTCTTTGTGACTCTGACACCATCAAGTTATTGGATCACGTTATGCTCACGGCCCACCTTGATGAATGCCGCCACCAGTTTTTCAATTTGTGCCAGGGTATGTCCGGCTGACATTTGTGTGCGAATGCGCGCTTTCCCCTTGGGCACGACAGGAAATGAAAAGCCCACCACGTAAATCCCTTCTTTCAACAAACTCGCCGACACCTCACTCGCCAAACGGGCATCACCCAGCATGACGGGAATAATGGGATGTTCACCGGGAACCAGGGTGAACCCGGCCTCATTCATTGCGGCTCTGAAGTACTCGGCATTGCGTTGCAGTGTATTTCGCAAGGCGGCGCCTTCCTCACTTTGCAGGATTTGCAGCACTTCCAGGCTGGCTGCCGCAATGGCTGGCGCCAGCGTATTCGAGAACAAATAGGGCCTGGAACGTTGACGCAACAGATCGATCATGGGTTTTCGCCCCGAGAGATAACCGCCCGAGGCGCCTCCCAGGGCTTTTCCCAACGTACCGCTATAGAGATCAACACGATCACCGACGCCGCATAACTCGGGCGTTCCCGCACCGCGTTCTCCGATAAAACCAACCGCGTGCGAGTCATCGACCATCACCATCGCGCCGTAACGTTGGGCAACGTCGCACAGGTCTTTCAGATTGGCAATGATGCCATCCATCGAGAAAACACCGTCCGTGACGATCAGTTTGAAACGCGCTCCGGCGGCGTCTGCGGCGATTAGCTGCGCTTCAAGATCATGACTATCGTTGTTCTTGTAGCGATAACGACGGGCCTTGCAAAGCCGGATACCATCAATGATCGAAGCATGGTTGAGCTCATCGGAAATGACCGCATCTTCCTCACCCAGCAAGGTTTCAAATACACCGCCGTTGGCATCAAAACAGCTTGAATACAAAATCGTATCTTCGGTTTTCAAAAAACCGGAAATGGCGTGTTCCAGGTCTTTATGTATCTGCTGTGTGCCACAGATGAAGCGCACCGAAGCACAGCCGTAACCGTAGTCATCCAGCCCCTGCTTTGCCGCTGCAATCAGGCGACTATCGTCGGCCAGCCCGAGATAATTATTGGCACAAAAATTGAGCACCGGCTGGCCATCCCGTAGCACGAGGTTTGCTCGCTGTGGGGTGGCGATGACGCGTTCTGGCTTGAAAAAGCCATCTGCTTGGATTTGCCCAAGGGTCGCGTTCAGATGGTCCAGGTAAGTTTGATTCATGGATTTCCAATCTCGGCTGTCCGGTAAAAAACCTGTCGATTATTGGCTACATGGTACGCCCGCATTGCAAAACAAAAAAATAAACCCCAAAAAATCTGCCCAGATTTCAGCAGCGTGTTATGGCACAGGTTGAATAGAAAGCACGGTCACCGTTTCACAAAATCACACTCGAACACCCGCTGCAATGCGGCAACAGGCTCACCCTCTATGCGTCGGATGATGAATTCCGACATGGTCGCAGCGACCTTGTGTATGTCGAGCAGGCAAGTTGAGAGCGGCGGATTCAAGTAGCCGCTGAATTCCGAAAAATCACGCGAGACAACGTCACAATCTTTCCCGACAACTCGTCCTGCATCGCGCAAGCCGGCCATCACGCCCAGCGTTGAAGAATCGTTGGTGGAAACGAATCCGGTCGGCGGATCTGGCATGGCCATCATGCGCTTCACCACTTCCCGATTTCGCCGCGCACTGATGCCCTCTTCGCTTACCAGCGCTGGATCTGCCGGAATTCCTTCAAGTTCGAGAGCGCGCAAATAGCCACGACGGCGTTGCAACGCATAGGTAAATATCAGCGGCGGGCCAATCAACGCAATACGCCGATGCCCTCTTCTTGCCAGATACTGTGTCGCATCCAGGGCAGCCTTTTCATTGTCCGCGTCGACAAACGGATGCTCAGTCAGCAATTCCGTTCTGCCGAAGGTTACGAACGGCATGTTCATTCCAAGCAGATACCGGACGCGTAAATCGAACGGGCGCGTGTTGTCCAGCAATACGCCATCGGCCAGACGCCCTTCGACGATCCTTCGCAATGGCAAGGCTTCCTCATCGTTGGGATCGCCGGCCATGAGCTGCAGTTGATACGGCGTGCCGGCCAGATTTGCCGTGATCGCACTGATCTGGGCGGCTACGGAACCATCGGGCACATCCTGTTGCGGATGAACCGCCTTGAGATAAAGCAGATTGAATGTTCGCCCCGTACGTAGTTTGATCCCCCCCAGATCAGGAACGTAGCCAACCGCCTTGGCCGCCTTTTTGACCAGATCAATCGTCTCCGGCCCGATATCCGGACTCGACTTCAGGGCGCGCGACACGGTCGAGACCGAGACCCCTAAGTGTCCCGCAATGCTTTTCAGCGTCGCCTTTTTGGGAGGCGCAGCCAGTGCACCTGATTTTTGGCTCTTTGTCATTTCCGAGGGTCCCGATCAATCAATCAGTGTTCACTATAACGTTTGTTTAAATTAACGGCCATGCCTTTGCGGACAAATGAATTCGCGAATCAAAAAGGTTTGGCCGCCGGATTAGTCGGGCTTCTCCATAATGAGTCAACTGCAGTTATAAATAACCTTATTATCAATAATATATTGATCAACAGTGACCAACAGACTTGTGCTGAATCGCTACGAAAGTAGTTTCACTGACCATGAAATTCGAAGAAAAAAGCTTGACTTCCCCTTGCTCGCGTACGATAGTATTTCTACTATAACGTTTGCGTAAGTGCGCTGCTCACTGCGTCTTTTTCGGTGATGGCACCGAGATACAGTGGCCCAATCCCTCTCAATACTGGAGATCAAATGAAT
>JANNNT010000293.1:0-1697 GCA_031398685.1 Rhodocyclaceae bacterium
CCGGTGACGCCATTGCCAACGCGTACATTCTTCTCAAGGCAGGGAAAATAGTCGCCATCAAGGGACCGGGCGGGTTTCATCTGGTCTGCGATGCGCATAATGCGGCCGCGGTCGCCCTGATGCGCAAGCGCAAGAATCGCCATTTGAAGCCGTTCCCGGTGATGTTCGCCAATGTGCTTTCATCGACAAGCTGCGTGCAGGTAAGCGTCGGCGAACCCGGTCTGCTCAATCTGCCGGAGCGTCCGATCATTCTGCTGAAAAAACGCAGCAGTTGTGACGTCGCCCTGCCCGACGTCGCCCCGTGGCTACCGTGGCTGGGCGTCATGCTGCCCATTTCGCCGATCTACTACCTTCTTTTTCATGAAGCGGCGGGCCGCCCGACGGGCACGGCCTGGATTGATACAGCACAGGATCTAGCGTTGCTGATGAGCAGCGGCAATCCGAGCCGGGAACCGCCGGCCATCGATAATGCGGAAGCCCTGCAGCGTCTGGCTGGAATTGCAGACGCCTTTCTCGTACACAATTGCGACATCGTCACTCCGTGTGACGACAGCGTCGCCTTCTCCGGACTCGGTGGCTTGCAGCTGATTCGCCGCGCGCGTGGCTACTCTCCGCGGGCGGTGAAGCTGTTGCATGCGGGGCCGCCGATTCTCGCTGTCGGCGGGCCGGTGAGAAACACCGTGTGCGTTACCCGCGGTAACGAAGCGTTTGTCTCCCAGCATATCGGCGAACTATCCAGCTCCGTCACCTGTACCTACTTTGAGCAAACGATCGCTCATCTGCTCAAGATGCTGGATACCGGGCCGGCGCTGGTCGCGCATGATCTGCACCGGGATACGCCTGCGGCAAAATTCGCGCTTGAGTTTGCCCGTCAGCGCGGCTTGCCGATGCTCGGTGTGCAGCACCACCACGCGCATGTCGCGGCGGTTCTTGCCGAGCACAACGTAACGGGGCCGGTGGTTTCTCTGGCGCTCGACGGGGGGGAAACCGGAACCGACGGAATGCTCTGGGGCGGCGAATTGCTCCGTGTGGATGGCGCCCGTTTTGAGCGCCTCGGGCACCTCGCCCCGTTCAAACTCGTTGGCGATGACACTGAGTCGCGCATCCCCTGGCGTCTCGCTGCGGGCATACTGCATGCGCTCGGACGCAGCGACGAAATTGTGGAACGTTTCGCAGATCAGCCGCACGCGGCCCTGGTTGCACAGCAACTGATCTCGGGAAACAACTGCCAGGACACCTCAAGCCTGGGGCGTTTGTTCGACGGCGTGGCCGGGATCCTGGGCATCAATCAGGTCTCCGTTTTTAGCGATCAGGCGGCCTTGATCATGGAGGGGATGGCCGAACGGTTCGGCGAGGTCGCACCTCTGCGCGAGGGCTGGACCATCAAAGAAGGTCGTCTTGATCTGATGCCACTAGTGTCGATGCTTGCTGACGAGAAAAACGCCGAGCGCGGTGCGGCGGTTTTCTACTCGACACTGGTCGAAGCCCTGACGGACTGGCTGTGTTCAGCCGCCCCGGAAGGCGGAACCGTTGCTGCCGGCGGCAGCTGTCTGCAGAATCAGGTTCTGGCGCACGGATTGCGCTCCAGGCTCGGCGATCGCGGCCTGCATTTGATCGAAGCGCGCCGCATTCCGCCCAACGATGGTGGTTTGTCGCTGGGTCAGGCCTGGGTGGCGCAACAGTATTTGCAGGGGTAA
>JANNNT010000723.1:0-4738 GCA_031398685.1 Rhodocyclaceae bacterium
ACGCGGCTGGCCGGCATTCCCAAGTTGATCATTTCGGAATCGCGCAATTTTCCCGAGGTGGCGCAGTACTACCACGACAAGGTCATCTTGCGTGGACGGGGTCTGCTGCGTACGGTCTTGTTGCGCGGCATTGAACGGAGCGAGTTTCGGCCGCTGGATATTGAAACGGCGATCGACGTGATCTTCGCTCCCGTGATGATGCTGGTCGTCTGGCGCTTTTCCTTGCGTTATTGCGGCCAGGAGACCGACCCGGAAATTTTTCTGACAACCCATCTGGATCTGCTGGTGCATGGACTTTGCCCGCAGAAAGGCGATCAATGAACGTGTTCTTTTTGCGCCGCAGTCTGCTCCTGGGAGCGCTGCTGTTCCTTGCTGCCTGTGACAAGGTCGCACCTCCACCCGAGCCTCTGCGCCCGGTACTGACGGCTGTTGTCGGCGTCGGCGCGGAGAACGGGGCGGCGACGTATTCCGGCGAGGTGCGTTCGCGTTATGAAACACCGCTCGGCTTCCGCATCCCCGGCAAAATCGCCGCCCGGCTGGTCGATGCGGGCGCGCTGGTCAAGGCCGGTGAGGTGCTGGCACGGCTTGATCCGGCGGACACGGCACTTTCGGTCGCCGCGGCCAACGCGCAACTGGAACTGGCTGATGCCGATGTGCGGCGGTTCCGTGAGCTGCGCAGCAAGAACTTCGTCAGCCAGTCGGCGCTCGATGCCAAAGAGACCAGCCTCAAGGCGACTCGGGCACAGGCCGATCTGGCGCGCAACCAGAGTTCCTACGCGGTGTTGCGCGCGGAGCACGCCGGCGTGATCGCCCTGGTGGCGGCTGAAGTTGGCCAGGTGGTCGCCGCTGGCCAGACCGTGATGCGCGTGGCGCGAACCGATGCGCTGGAAGTGGCGGTCGCCATTCCCGAGGCGCGGATGCCGGAAGTGCGTCAGCTCAAGGCCGCGGAAGTCAGCCTGTGGGCGGACGAACAGGCCCGTTACCCGGCGGTCATGCGCGAGTTGTCGGCGGTGGCCGATCCGCTGACGCGGACCTATGCGGCGCGGGTGTCGATCATCAAGCCGGACGCGAGGGTCATGCTTGGCATGACGGCGAACGTGAAGTTCCCGCGTGATCAGGTCGAAACACCTGCGGATTTGCCGTTGAGTGCGCCGCTGACGGCGATCTTCCAGCAGGACGGCAAGCCGGCGTTGTGGATTGTCGGTGCCGACCAGACGGTAAGCTTGCGCCCGGTTGTCGTGCTTTCCTTCGGAGAAACCACCGCCATGCTGGCCAGTGGAGTCAACGCCGGGGAACGGATCGTCGTTGCCGGGGTACATAAGCTGACCGCTGGCGAGAAGATCAAGGCGGTCGATCAAGCGGCTGGTCCGGCCCAATGACCCATGTCAATCTTTCCGAATGGGCGCTGCGTCACCGCTCGATGGTGGCGTATCTGATCATCGTCATGGTGCTTGGCGGGGCGTTCTCGTATTTCAAGCTGGGGCGGGCGGAGGATCCGGATTTCACGTTCAAGGCCATGGTCGTGCGTACGCTGTGGCCGGGCGCAACCGCGCTCGAAGTCGAATTGCAGGTCACCGAGCGCATTGAAAAGAAGCTGCAGGACGTTCCGTACGTTGATGTCATCCGCTCCAATTCGAAGGCCGGCGAGTCGCTGGTGTTTGTTCTCCTCAAGGACTCCACGCCAAAGAAGGAGGTGCCGGATGCGTGGTATCAGGTGCGCAAGAAAATCGGCGACATCAAACACACGTTCCCGGCCGGGATCCAGGGGCCGTTCATCAATGATGAATTCGGCGACACCTTCATCAATATCTTTGCCTTGACCGGCGACGGTTTCGACATTGCCCGCCTGCGTCAGGAGGCGGATCGTATTGCGCGCACCCTGCGCCAGGTGCCGGATGTGAAGAAGATCGAACTGGTCGGTGTGCAGGATGAAAAGGTCTTCGTCGAAATCTCACACGCCAAACTGGCGACACTCGGCCTTGATCCGCTGCTGGTTTTCGACGCGCTGCAAAAACAGAATGCGATGGCCCCGGCGGGGTTCTTCGAGACGGCTTCGGATCGCGTGCGACTCCGCGTGTCCGGCGACTTCACCTCGGTCGAAAGCGTCAAGGCGATTGGCGTCCAGGCGGGCGGGCAGTTCTTCCGTCTCGGCGATATCGCCACCGTCACACGCGGTCTGGTCGATCCGCCGGCACCGCGCATGCGCGTGCAGGGCCAGCCGGCGATCGGCATCGCCATCGCCATGAACAAGGGCGGTGATGTGATCAAGGTCGGTGACCGCTTGCGTAGCGAGGTCGCGCGTCTGCAGAAAGATTTGCCGCAGGGCATTGATATTCACGTGGTCGCCGATCAGCCAGAAATCGTTCGCCAGTCGATCAACCTGTTCATGTCCTCGTTGAGCGAAGCGGTGGTCATCGTGCTGGCCGTTTCCTTCCTCAGTCTGGGTTTGCGCACCGGAGCGGTGGTCGCCTTGTCGATCCCGCTGGTGCTGGCGATTACCTTTTTGCTGATGGAAATATTGGGGATCGACCTGCAGCGGGTGTCGCTCGGCGCCCTGATCATCGCGCTCGGTTTGCTGGTCGACGACGCGATCATCGCTGTCGAAATGATGGTGGTGAAGATGGAGCAGGGCTGGGATCGCTTCCGCGCCGCGACCTTCGCCTATAGCTCGACGGCTTTCCCGATGCTGACGGGTACCCTGATTACGGCGGCTGGTTTCACGCCGGTCGGGTTTGCCCGGTCCGGGGCGGGCGAATACGCCTCGTCGATTTTTTCGGTGGTGACCATCGCGCTGCTCGTCTCCTGGGTGGTGGCGGTGGTGTTCACGCCCTATCTCGGCTACAAGTTGCTCAACGCCAAAAAATTATTGGCCAAGGCGCAGACGCACGGCGAGGACATTTACGATACGCCCTTTTACCGACGCGTCAGGGTGGGTGTCGACTGGTGCGTGCGGCGGCGCTGGATCGTAATCGGCGTGACCGTGATCGCCTTTGCGCTGTCCCTGGTCGCGCTCGGAGCCGGTGTGCAGAAACAGTTCTTCCCGGCCTCCAGTCGGCCGGAATTGCTGGTTGATTTGTGGTTGCCGCAAGGCGCCTCGCTCAAGGCCACCGAGACGCAAGCGACGAAGATCGAGCAGCTGCTGCTCAACGAGCCGGACATGAAGAAATCGGTGAAGAACTTTGTCGGCTACATTGGCAATGGCAGCCCGCGTTTCTATTTGCCGCTGGATCAGCAGTTGTTCAACGATAATTTTGCGCAGTTCGTGGTGGTCACCAAGGACATCAAGGCGCGCGAGGATCTGAAGAATCGGCTGGAAGCGCATTTTGCGGCTGAAAATGCCGACTGGCACGGCGGCCTGGCCAATACGCGCGCCCGCGTTCTGCGTCTGGAAAATGGCCCGCCGGTCGGTTTCCCGATCCAGTTCCGCGTGTCCGGCGAGAACCTCGACGAATTGCGCCGGGCGGCCGAGGCGGTTGCCACGGTCGTCCGCGCCAACCGACACGTCAAAAACGTGAACTTCGACTGGAACGAAATGAGCAAGTCCGTTCGCCTCGAAGTCGACCAGGATCGTGCCCGGGCGCTCGGAATCAGTACGCAGGAGCTGTCGAATTCGATCAACCTGATGCTCTCCGGAACAAGCATTACGCAAATGCGTGAAGGCGATCAGTTGATCGATGTCGTGGTGCGTGCCCGGGGCGACGAACGCACGCGCATTTCAGCATTGGCCGACATCAACATCCGTACCGCCAGCGGACGCTACGTGCCGCTCGCCCAAGTGGCTAAAATTCATTACGAGCTCGAAAACGGCTTGATCAACCGGCGCAACCGACTGCCGACGGTCACCGTGCGTGCCGACATTCGTGACACCATGCAGGCGCCGGTTGTTGCGGCACAGATCAACCCGCAACTCGATGCCGTACGCGACACGCTGCCGCCCGGATTCCATATCGAGGTCGGCGGTTCGACCGAAGAATCGGCCAAGGGCGAAAACTCGATCAAGGCCGTGATGCCGATGATGTTGATGCTTATCATCACCCTGCTCATGATTCAGCTGCAGAATATCGGACGGACCGTACTCGTTTTGCTTACCGCTCCGCTCGGCTTGATCGGCGTGGCGATTGCCCTGCTGCTGTTCAACGTGCCCTTCGGATTTGTCGCCAATCTCGGAGTCATCGCGCTGTCCGGAATGATCATGCGCAACTCGGTGATTCTCGTCGACCAGATCGAGCAGGATGAAAAAGCCGGCAAGCCGACGTGGGAAGCCATTGTCGGTTCGACCGTGCGCCGCTTCCGTCCGATCATGCTGACCGCCGCTGCCGCCATCCTGGCGATGATACCGCTGACGCGCAGCGTGTTCTGGGGGCCAATGGCCGTCGCCATCATGGGTGGGCTGATCGTGGCGACGGTGCTGACGGTGTTTTTCCTGCCGGCGCTTTATGCGGCGTGGTATCGGGTGAAGGTATAATCCTTGCCTATCAAACCAACGAATATTAGTTTGTGCTAATATAACTTTTCTGACGAGGAATGCTATGGCCGTAGCGACGATGGACATTGAATTGGCGCGTTTTAACATGATCGAGCAGCAGATCCGTCCCTGGAACGTGCTGGACCCGACGGTGCTGGGTTTGCTGGCGGTGGTAAAGCGCGAAGATTTTGTGCCGGTGGCTTACAAAGATCTGGCTTTCGCCGACGTTGAAATTCCTCTCGGGCAGGGGCAAACCATGCTGGCGCCTAAGAT
>JANNNT010000021.1:0-3101 GCA_031398685.1 Rhodocyclaceae bacterium
AACTCGACAAGGACGACGAACGACGCGCTTTCGGCGAGGCCTTGCCGGCAGGATTACGGCTGGTATGACATCGGGCCGTGGCGGGCGGGCAGGCCGCACGCACCCATTCGTGTTTGCTGGGAGCGGTCTCGCGCATGAATGAAGATGTGTGCCTACCTTGAATTCACCGTCCCGGCCAAGTCCGGACGGTAGAGGAATTTTCCCATAGCGGACCGTCCCGATACCGGCGGGTCCGTTGAATAACTGTTCGGTGCCGTGGAGGTTTTCTATGAACTTTGGCGTTCTTGTATTCAATCTGGTCGAAGAACTCGACTTTGTGGGGCCGTGGGAAATGCTCACCATGTGGAGGAAAAATGCCAACGGCCCAGAAAACTGCATCATTGTGGGCCAATCGCTTGAACCAATCATTTGCGCAAAGGGCTTGTCGATCAACCCACATGCTTCGTTCGCGACTTGCCCCCCACTTGACTACTTGCTCATTCCGGGAGGCCAAGGCACGCGGCTGGAAGTTGACAACCCAGTGCTAATCGATTTCGTTGCCAACCAAGCAAAAAACTGCAAGGCTGTTCTATCGGTTTGCACCGGTTCCTTTGTGCTGCATGCCGCAGGGCTTTTATCGGGCAGGAAGGCAACAACTCACTGGGGCTCGTTGGAGCGTCTGCGAGCGCTCGGTGACGTCACGGTCGTTGAGCAGCGCTACGTCCAAGACGGCAACGTATGGTCATCTGCCGGTGTTTCCGCCGGCACTGATCTCATGCTCGCTTTCATCGCCAGCGTTGCCGGTGAAACCGCCGCAGGAAAAGTACAATTTGCCGCGGAGTATTACCCCTCTTTGGTCAAGTACGGTGGCTTTGAAAACCATGCGCAAGCTCCTGCCTATGTCAAAAGCACCTAACGGCGGTTCAACGCGGACGCCCATGTCCGCATGGTCGCCAGTTAACCTATTCGCTGAACGTCTGCTTATCAAAAGTCTGAGCGTCCGCAAGGGGTCGGGTCCGAGTTTAGCAAGATCACCAAAGCTGTTGTCATGCCTGCTTTTCTGGTGATGCCTGGAATCGAACCCCTATCGGCCGCTAAAGCTGCCCGGAGTCAACGGCGGCCGATTATTTTCCATCGGCCAGCGGGTTGTTCGAGCTACAAATTAGGGAGCGATTGTCTCGGTCAATCACGGCCCTCGTTTCGCCATTACTTCAGTGTCTACGCGGCCATACGGCAAGTGGCTTGCTCTCGCACGAAGTCTGTGTCTAGTCCGACAACGGGTATGCGCATCAACGCTTCTATTGAGGGATACTACATTTACACCCAGCCTTGAGTTGTGATACTTGATCACTGCTGTCCAGCTTAGAGCCGTTTTCAACAGCCCATGAACCTGCTATGAGCAATTTCCCGCCCCTGCACGACGAGCGCCTGCACGCCGCTGGCCTCACCGGCCGTTGTCTCGTCGATGACGCCGGCCAGCTCTGGCTGCCGTATGACATCCCCCGCTGTCGCACCGCCCCCCGCGGCCTGCGCGCACTCGAATCCCTGCGCACGGTGTTGTGCGCGCGTGATGGCGCGATTACGCCTGAATGGGCCGCATTTCAGACGCTCTACCTGATCAACGGCATGGGCGTTGCCCTGGGCGACAACATTGTAGGGCTCTCACTCGCCTGGGCCTTGAAGTGCGCGCAGCCGAATTTGCGCCTGGTCATGCTGCAGGCCGCGCACCTGCCGCGAGCGGTGGCCGAACTTCATGGGTTATGCGCAAGCTGGCTTGAAACCCGGCGCCTACCCCTGCCGCTGGCGAGTATTCCGGGCGATGCGTTGGTCATCGATCTGGCGGACTTCGCCTACTGGCCGAGTTTTAAAGAGCAGTCGATGCACGCCTTCTTCGCCTGCGCACTGGGCCTCAAGTACAGCGCCCTTGATCCGGCCACGCTCGGCAACCAGTGGCTCAGCAACCTGCCTTTACCCGCATTGCCGCCACCGTGGGCCGAGTCGCCCTATGTGCTGCTGGCACCACGCGCCAGTTCGGCGCTGCGCGACATCCCGCCAGATGTACAACTCGGGCTCGCCGAGCAAGCCTGGCAATGCTACCGTTTGCCGATCGCCAACTTCACGCCGCTCGCCCACCCTGCCGTCCATCACGTTGGCCCGCTCGCGCCGGACACGGCCCACTTCCTCGCCTGGGTGCGCGGAGCCGCGTTGCTGGTGGCCACCGATGCCTCCGCAGTTCACGCGGCAGCCGGCTTCGGTGTACCTACACTGGCCGGCTTCGTCTGCGTCTCGCCCGCGCTGCGGGTGGCGGCCTACGGCCATTGTCGCGCGCTCGATCTGCGCACGCCGCAACTCGACGGACAGCCGTTCAACGAATCACCCGCGCAGATCGCGCTCGCCCACGACAACTGGCGTTCAGCATTGCGAACCACGCTGCCCTGGCCCAAGCTCAAGGCTGCGGAACCCGCCTCATGAATTTGCCATATCGCTGAAGGCCGGCATTGCGCAGCGAGTCCCGTGCGGCGGACGCGGCGCAATGAGGTTGATGAGTGGCGTGTGGCGACTTCCGCGGCCGGTAGGCTAAAAACCCACTGCACTGCCGTCAAACCCATCGCCGCCAGATTCTTGCCGCCGATCACTCCAACTACTTTCCATAATCAACACTTTGCATAATCGGCCTAAGCTGCCTGTCACTGAAGTGGGCGAATAACGTCTTGCCGAGGTTCATCGGCGTCTCCAGCGAAAGCAAAGCCAGAAGCTTGCCTCATCAGACATTCGCCGTTCAAATCGGGGACACGAAAGAAACTACTCCGAATGCCGCTCAAGTCCTTGCTTGCAAGCTAATGTGCTTCATGTCAGCAGAACACTACTGATAGCAGGTCAAAGATAAGTAGCTCGCCCAATGCCAGTCGTTGATTAAGAAACTAGAGATGAGTCACATGACGGAAGCGGACGAGGCCACGAAGATCCAGAGTCATGGCCTACATCTTTTCGATTGCGAGGATTAAAGAGTTAGACATCCGTCTTGTTCAGTTCTTCATGAAGCTGCTTTTTATCCAGCGCCCCCTCCCACTTGGCAACAACGATTGTCGCGACGGCGTTACCCATCAGATTCACGGGCACCA
>JANNNT010000024.1:0-4381 GCA_031398685.1 Rhodocyclaceae bacterium
AGCAATCAAGTTAGGCAACGAATCGAAACTCCGGCGCGCGGGTTAGCCAATGTCAATTATAATGATGCGACCCCAATCCCCATAATTCTAGGCTAGGCCCAAGGGCGTTGTGGGGCCGATGAGTCTGTCGACCGCATACCCAGCGCCACCGGAGAAACTGTTTGAGAGTGAACCGAAAACATGAGTTGGCGCCACGGTCAGGCCTGCGTATTGACTTATCAGTGAGTAAGCATCGGGATCAAATCTTAATTTTTGCAAGTATCGTCGATTCCTCAATGCCGACGATTAACATGGTGCCGCGCATCGAAACGACACTGGTCGACGACTACTGCGGCGCCGGCGGAATCGCCTCAGTCTCACCGACGGCCTGAATCGCCAACGCGATCCACAACACAACCGGCGTGCCCGTCACTTGTGATAGCAGTGTCAGGTGCACCAAACATTCGTGCGATTGACGACTCGCCGGTTCGGCGATATGGCTCCGGTCAGCGAAAAGGCTGTTTAAAGTTCCTATTGGTTCGTTCCTGCGGGCTTGACATTCACGACATCTGTACATACCCTGTCCATGTACTATACTACGTTAGTTCAGGAGCAATGATTATGGCCGCAGCCGTTGAACGAATAGTCGTGCAAGCGACCCCGCAAGATAAAAAAGCAATCGCCGCCAAAGCGAAGAAACTCGATTTGCCCATTTCGGAGCTGATGCGCCGCGGGGCGTTCGCATACGAAACCAGCGAAGCGGATGGCGAGTTAAGCGCACTCGCGGATGCCGCGAAGCTTGCGGCAGTTCGCGCTGGAGCATCTATTGATGACGCGCTTGACTTCATCGCGGCGAGCAACAAACGTATCGCGGCGATGGAAGTGAATGCGGCCAAGCTGCCTGTTCGCAAGGCACGGTAATGGTAATGGGCGTGACCGAAAAGATTTGGGGCGCGCTGGCCTCCATGATTAAGCTGGAGGATAAGGTCCACAGGCAGTCCGAAGCAATGAAGGCACAGCAGGCGAAGATCGAGGATCTGACGGGTCGCGTTATTCGCTTGGAAACTCAGTTGGATATGCTGATGCAGGCCGCATCAAGCAAACGCTTGCGAAGTTGAAAAAAATGAGTCGGCAGGAGAAGGGGGCACCCATTAGCCGGCAGGTCAGACTTTTACTTCCTGATTTTCTTTTCAGATCGGAGAGATGCGAAGCATTTAAGGGGTCGAGTCTAGTCTCGTAGCAAAACTACTAAGGGCGGCCTCAACGAAAATTCTCTAACAAAAGTCACCAACGACCCGCGCTGACGCATAATTGACAACACGAATTGGCGTTCGTATCATTTCCATCATGACAAAAACAATTTCTCTGGCGTACGGCAGCGGGGTCAGGCATGAGTTTTGACTTATTGCGCCAACACGGATCATCGGGGAAAATTTTTATTCTTGCAAATATCGTCGATTCCTTGATGCCGACGATTAACATGATGCCGCGCATTGAAACGACATTGGTCGACAATTACTGCGGCGCCGGTGGAATCGTCTCAGTCTCACCGATGGCCTAATTCGCCAACGCCACCTCCAACACTCTCGGCGTGCGCGTCATCAAACTGTTGGTCAGTCCAGAGAATATTTTTAGGGCGTTGACGGAGGCGGCGAAGCCGTAGACATTCTTTAGAGATAAAGGACCGTACGAAGGACGACCATCCGATCGTCCTTATTTTGCGGTTCGATTTCAGATTGAGTCTGTGTATAATTCTCCCATGTGCATGTCAGGGCAACCCGTACACAGCTTATTATAAAGAGCCGGTCTGCCACCGGAAATCGCTAAGCGAATCCATCCGGATTGGGGCCGGCAACGGGGACAGGCCTTTCAATCTAAACAATTTTAGTTAACTTCTTCAGTTGGATCTGGTGTCAGTGATGGACAGATTGCGGATTTGTCCGCTTTGACCACAAACAATTCATGGCCCGAGTTACCTAACCTCGGTTACACGGTCGATGCTGATCGTATTGTCTAACGACGGTGGGAGAGAAGCTCGCTAAGCTGCCAAAACAATTGATCCTTAGTTGCTGCCCAAAAACTAATTCACACTCTATTCGGGTGGAGACTGTAGTTCCATTGGCCGAGGGTGTCGTGTTTAACGAGGTTGAGTTCAGGTATTTTCGCCTTGGAGAACTTGATTCCTGTATCGTATTGGCCTGGAAACAAATAGGCGGTGACGCCGAGGCCAGTGTCGGTTTTGGTGGTACCGATAAAGTTGAGCATGGTTTCCATATCGGTTAGAGGCTGGCCAGCCCAGTTCCTGGTGATCTGGCTAAACAAGCGGTGCTCGATAGGGTTCCACTTGGAAGTGCCGGGTGGGTAATGGCTCACGGTGACGGTGAGACCGAAAGGATTGCAGACCCGGTCTTGAAGAGCCTTCTTCCAGGCGTGACAACGCCAGCCGTTGCTTCCGCCGCCATCGGCCAGGAGCAAGAGTTCCTGAGCCTGCGGGTATCGATGCTGTCCTTCGTTGAGCCACCATTGTGCGAGGGTATCGGCGGCGAAGGCTGGGGTGTCGTGGCTTTGGCCGACGAACACCGATCCGCAATTGGCCCGTGTATCGTAGAGGCCGCGTGGAACGGCCAGCGCGCTGGCATCGGAACGGAAATCGTGATCGTTGACCGGGCGCGGTTGACGGTCCCAGGCGGCGCCGGGATTCTTGAAGGCGCCGATTAGTTCTTTTTTCTTGGTGTCCACACTGATGACGGGCAGGCCCTGATCGGCATAGCGTTGGCGCTGCCCACCCATATACAAGAATTGCGAATTGCGGTCGGGACTCTTACTGGTTGCAATCTGCTTGCGGTTGACACGCAGCTTGTAGTCCATCTGTTTGAGTAACCGGCCCACCGTATTCTTACTGACAGCGATTCCCAGCGTGGCGAGTTGTTCGGCGATCTTACGCGTCGTACGCCGGCTCCATTTTATTGCGGTGATGGGATCTCCCGCCGTGTCGTGCTTGATTAACTCTTCGATCCGGGAGATGACTTGCGGCGTTTTTTTTCCGCCGGCTTGCGCCCACCACCCGCTTTGCGGATTCGTGCGATGTCCACGTCCTGTTGCGCCAGTTCGCGCCGGCCCTTGGCGACGGTGTGCGCGTCCATACCAACGAAATCGGCGATCCGCTGATCTCCGCCATAGCCGAGTTTGAGCGATTCCAGTCCCGCATACACTCGCCGCTGCTTTTCGTTGAGCATGCTGAGGAACAATATCATCGACGCCTTCAATTCGTCGTCGACGGTATCGGGTCCGGCCACACTGCTGGCCAAACAGGGCTCGTCCTGCCGCACACGCCGGGCCCGCAGTTGACGTTGGCGCAGAGCCGGTTCGATCGAACAGTACAGATAGAGTCCGCTTAGGGACTCCCGCGCAATTCGCTGTTGCTCAACCAGCCGCAGCAAGGGATCCTTGGTTCCCACATGGAGCACGTCGTCCAATTCTTCGACAAAATAGCCGGCCTCGGAGTTCTTGACCAACGCTTGCGCTGTGGCTAACAGAGTGCCTTGACGGGAGAACCAGACCGAATCGAAAGACCAAAGGCCCTTGGCGTCAAACTGAGCGGTCTGGTTCAGAGTGTAGTAGCTCCCGCGATGGGAGTAGCTGGTTCGATAGGATAGTTGTTTGAGCTTGCGAAACACGGTCACATCGACCTCAGTCCCCAGCGCCTTCTTCAGTTCTGGCATTGTGGCAACCTTGCCACGGCGCAACACCCGCGCCAGATCATCGGCATGAAAGGATTCGGGTCTCATAATGTTAGAAGTCTGCCTCCACCGTAAGTCATTAGGCAGAGTTCTAACATAATGACGGCTTCCCGTCCACGCCCGCTTGATACCTGAAAGTGCTGCTATCATTGCCTGAATTCACGCATGACACGTTGGCTGATGCATGATTAGCGCGTCACCAAACTGCTAGATCTACGCTTCACTATCCGGCCTTATTATCGGGCCGACGCTAAGGGGTCGATGGACTGACGGCATCCTCGGTGACCAACCAGCTGAGTCGGCCATCGACAGGTCTGATTTTCGCGGCGGGGAGGTTGCTATTCTCGTTGTGCAAAACTTCTCTGAGCGCCGCGGCCTTGCTCTGACCGGTAACCAGAAAGGACACCTGTGCGGCGCGATTGATAAGCGGCAACGTCAGCGTCAGCCGATGTGCGTCGAGCTTCTCCACGTAGGTCGGCGCTACCAAACGCTCATTTTCGTGCAACGCCGAGCTGCCGGGGAAAAGCGAAGCCGTGTGGCCGTCTTCGCCGAGACCGAGGAGAACCAGATCGAAGCGCGGCAAGTTATCTGGCAACGTTGAAAAAAAATGTTTTAGCTCTCTCTCATAGGCGGCGGCGGCGGTAAGCGGTGCCATTTCACCC
>JANNNT010000041.1:0-5806 GCA_031398685.1 Rhodocyclaceae bacterium
GCTGGAAACCCGCGAGCAGCCCGAGAAAGCGGGCGAACTGGTGGCGGAAATTCTGAACCGTTCTCCCGAGCTTGCGGGTATCTACAATCTGTCCGCCGGCGATCCCGGCATTGTCGAAGCGTTGCGGCATTTCAAGCGGACCGACAAAACCGTGCTCATCACGCATGAACTGACCCCCGAGCGAAAAGCGCTGCTGCTCGAAGGTGTGATCGACGCCATTATCGATCAGAATCCGGAACTCGAAGCGATGACGGCTGTGCAGCTCCTGGCTCAGCATTTCGGGCGAAGCGCCGACAGTGCGCCCAATACGACAACGCCTATCAGCATTTACATTCGGGAAAATTGCTAGCGGGTGTCGGTTCTGACTCGCCAGCCAGCCGATGCAGGCGGATTGTCATCGGTCGAAAACAAACGGCCGCTGTTGTTCTGACAGCGGCCGTTTGTTTGCGATTTGGGTTGACCGCTTGTTACATCCGGACCAGTTCATTCTTCTCGAAGGCTTCCTTGCATTTGTAGGCAATTTCGGTGCATTTGGTACCGTCATAAACGGTGACTTCAGGCTTTCTACCGTCATTGATACAGGAAATGAATTCATTCATCTCATTCAGGTAGGCCTCTCCAAAACGCTCGATAAAGTCCTGCGAACACTCTTTCCTGACCCCGTGTTTGTCGAGTATCTCGACCATATTTTTTTGTGGGACGGAGGCGATTCTGAGCGTTCCCTCGGTACCAACAATTTCAGTTTCGACGTTGTAACCGTGCGGCGCCGTTCTACCGGCAAACAGGAAAGCCATGCTTTCATTCTGCAGGTGCATCAGGGCGGAAACATTATCGCCGTCCTTGAACTGGCCGAATTCGGGGTGGGCATAACAGCCGCCGATGGCGAAGATTGTTTTTGGATCGGAGCCCATGAACCAGCGTGCCAGGTCGATATCGTGAACGGCCATATCGATGAACTGGCCGCCGGAATGCCCGGCATAGGCGATGGCACCCTTGATTGCCGTTTCGGGGTCCTGACTATAGCCCCTGAACAGGATCGGTTTGCCAATCTTGCCTTCAATTACCATTTTCCTGGCGTACGCGTAGGACGGGTCGTACCTTCTCATGAAACCCAGCATGAACACTAAATCCGGGTGCTTTTCTACGGCCAGCTCAGCGATTTTGCACTCTTCGACCGTCGTGCCGAGTGGCTTTTCACTGAATACATGCAGGCCTCTTTCGAGTGCGCGTGCAATTTGTACCGTATGAAGATGCGAAGGGGATGTAATTGCGATGGCATCCAGCTCCGGATTCTGGATCATCGCGTCAAAATCGGTGTAGGTATATGGAATGCCCCATTGCGCTACGGTCTGGTCGAGTTTCTCCTGGTTCATGTCGCACAGCGCAACAAGCTCCACGCCCGGAATTGAGAATCTGAGGTTATGCGCATGCTGGAAACCAAGCCTGCCCAGCCCGATAGCGCCAATTTTGATTGCCATTTACCGCTCCATTTCATTTTTTAGGGGGTCAATACAAACCATTCAACTATTTATTGATTTTAAACATTCTCGTTTCGGACTATTTATTCTTGTCCGGATTCGGAATCATGAAGTCGCGCACGATCCCCAGAAGTTCATGGTAGTGATCGCAGAAGGTGCGTACGGTGCGGGCGGTGGCACCGTATTGGTCAAACTCCTGGATCGTCATTCCGCCATCATCATAGGCGCGGCGGAAGTCCGGAATGAGGGCGTAGAGTTCGTCGATGATCTTCGGGTCGACCGGATTACTCATGCGTTCTTTCACTTCGATCGATGACTTATTGAACAGCACCTGCCACTCGTAGGGGATCGTCAGGATCACGTCGCCACCGATGAATTCGGACCAGTGCAGGTGATTGCGATAGGCGGCGGAAAGTAGACGGGTGCGGTAGCCACGCTCACGGAAGATACCGTAAGCTTTCTTGAAAGCCGCGACACCTGCCCAGTCGGCATAGCCTGGCGTAAGCAGCGTGCCGGCATGGGTCGCGGCTATCTTCATCCAGTCGTCCAGACGGCCGACCATGATGGTGCACGCCGGGAAGATATTGTGAGTGGGCTTGCCTTCTTTTTCCCTGCGGGCGAGGCCGCGCTCAACGGCTTCAGCGACGGCGATGGCTTGCGGCACGGTGAAACAGACGGTCGCATTGATGGTCACCCCGCGGTAGGTGGCTTCTTCAAACGCCGGAATACCTGCTGCCGTGACCGGGATCTTGACCTGAATGTTCGGTGCCAATTCGTGGAAATGCACCGCCTGGTCGACAAGCGCCGCGGTATTGCGGTAGTTCACCGGGCTCGTCTGCATCGACAGGCGACCCTTTTTTCCTTTTTCGCGTTCAAAGATCGGCATCAACAACGCCGCACTCTTCAGGCCCATTTCCTCAATCAGCCGCCAGGCAATCTGTTCTTCATTCCAGTGCGGATTGTCGGTGACCAGGCGCGTCAACGGTTCCTTCCAGACAGCGAGTTCTTTCTTCAGGACGTTAAGAACAATGCTCGGGTTCGTGGTGGCACCAACCGCGCCATTACGGATGGCATAGCTTAACTCTTCGATCGAGCACGAATCATTCCAGTAGTCTGTCACCGAGCTTGTGGCGGTGAGATACATCGGGCTGGGTTTTTCGATTTCCGGTGTAACAGCGCTGCTGCTCATAAGCCTATCGACCTCTCAAGAATAGTGTGAAAAGTGGCTCAGCCAGCGGCTTGATTTCACGGAGTTGCTAGACTCAATTCGGCTAGCGTTGTGGCGAGCATCTTGTATTGAAACAATAAATGTTCTAAAAACAAAAGTCAAATGGAACCGTATTTCTATTTGAGGAAGTCATGCGCCTATGGAATTACGATTGGCATGCCCCTGAACTTTGCTTCGTCCACGACTTGAAAGCTCAGGTTGAATGCGTCCTGACCGTGGGGCGTGAGTGGATGCGTTGCCAAGCCAGGATCAGTTGCTCAAAGCTGTCACAGCAGCGCTGAATCAGCGCCTCATCGCTGATTTGGCCGTTCAGCCATTTACGTGCGGGATCCTGAAAGATGCTTCGACCAACGGCAAAACCGCTGCAGGTGCGGCTGTTTTTTGCTTCCTCAAAGGAGGCAATGAGCTGTTCGATCGGAGCGTTGAGTCCGAGCATGAGGACGCCACGGCTGTAGGGGTCGCGTGCTTCAATAAGCTCATCGATCTGCACCCACTGCGCCGCCGAAGGCGGTGGCAGCTTCCACCAGTCCGGATGAATGCCCAGGTTGTAGAAGCGCGTCATGGTGCGAATGATCGTGTCGTCCTGAAGCGGCAGTCCCTTGGCAGGAATCAGCTCCAGCAGCAGTTCGTGACCGGTCTCGTTGGTTGCTTCGCACAAGGTGCGAACCTGGCTTTCCTGTGCCAGACGGCGGTCTGGAAGATCGTCCGGGTGGTAATAGATCAGGCACTTTACAACCTGCTCTTTGGGCCAGTGTTCGAGGACCGAACCGATAGAGCTGCCAAGTTCGAAAATCACCGGGTTGGAGCCGGGCTGTTCGACAGGGCGGCCCAGCCACCAGCCTCGCCCGGTGGCCGCGTGCAAAGCATCTTCCCCATAATTGTCGTCGATCAGAGCGCCAATTCTGCCCTGCAGCTTGAGCCTAGCCTCGGTTCTCGCCACGGTCTCCACCAGCAAACGCTTCAGTGCGGGCAGGCGGTTTTCCGGTGCACCAACCTGGCGCGCTAGGTCGTAGAGCTGGCTACGGTGGTCGAACGCGAAAATGAACACCTCACTCCATGCTCGACGCTTTGGGGTGACGTGATGCAACCAGTTCAGCGTGTTGTCATGCGCAGGTTCAGTGAGGGTATCGACGTTCTCAAGAAAATACTGGAGCTCGTCCTCCGTCGGCATGGCGGGTGCGCAGGAGTGCCGGGAAACGACAAGGGCACCGCTGGCATTGGCCCGGCGACAACAGGTACTGTAATCGAGGCCGCGCAACCAGCCGGAAAAAAAGCCGGCGAGGAAGGCATCGCCAGCGCCTAGCACGTTGAGCACCTCCACACGTGGACTGGCGACGGAAAAGGCATCTTCGATGCGCGCTGGAATCTCTCCTTCGACGACAGCACATCCCAGGGGGCCGAGTTTGACGACGAGTGTAGCGCGTGTGCGCTGGCGCACTTCGCGCAGTGCCGCAATCAGATCCTGTGTGCCACCGGCGATTTCGAATTCATCTTCAGTGCCGACGATGAGGTCGAAATGACCAAGGATCTCCTGGAGCTGGTGCGTGACTGCGGCACTCGGGATATAGCGGGTCTTGCCATCGCCAGGCGTCGTCAGCCCCCAAAGAACCGGGCGGTAGTCGAAATCCAGAATCGTGCGTACATTGTTGGCATGCGCGAATTCGAGCGCACGAAGGCTGCCCGCTCTGACTTGCGGAGTAGAGAAGTGAGTGCCGGTGATGTGCAGTGCCGTGCAGTCAGCGATGAATGCTTGGTCGACATCGTCGGGACCAAAAGCCATGTCGGCGCAATTGTTTCGGTAGAAGAGCAAGGGAAAGGTCTGACGATCCTTGATGCCGAGAATCGCCAGTGCCGTCATGCGTGCCGGGTCGACCTTGATTTGCGAAACGTCGCAGCCTTCGTCGGCCAGCGTCCTGATGAGAAAACGCCCCATCTGCTCGTTGCCGACGCGGGTAATTATCGCGCTGCGCAGACCGAGACGGGCACAGCCAAAGGCGACATTCCCCGACGAACCACCAAGGTACTTGGCGAATGAAGAAACGTCTTCGAGGTCGCAGCCGTATTGATTGGCATACAGATCGACGGCCAGCCGACCGATGGAAACGACCTCGTGTTTACGTCCGGCGGCGAATACGGTGGGGTTCTTCATCTGCGTCTTTCTGCTGAGCACTGGGTCGTGTGCTATCGGCTGAGTCCAGTGCCGAGGACAACGAGGCAGGGCAAATCACTCGTGCAGCGCGGCCCGTTTGTCCGTGCGCTCCAGATTGAGTTCAAGGCGATACGCCAGAGCGATGAACAAGGACTGCGCAAGGCTCATCGTGCACGCCAGGGCACGGAAAAAATACGCCTCGGATTCGTGGACGGTGAGCGTTACCGCAGCCGCCCGTGAAATTGGCGACAGCGAACTGTCGGTAATGGCCACCACCGTCGCCTCTCGTTCGACCGCCAGATCCGTGCAGTAGCGTGTTTCTGTCCCGTAGGGTGCCATGCTGATTGAAATCAGCACATCGCCTTTCGACAAGCCTTCGATCTGTTCCTTGTACAAGCCGCCGAGCCCATCAACCATGATGACGCGCTTGCGTGTTTGCAGCAGCGCATAGCCAAGATAGCTCGCCACCGGAAACATCCGGCGAACGCCCATGACGTAAATATGCTGTGCATTTTGCAGGATGCTGACGGCTTTCTCGAAGGCGCGGTCGTCCAGACCCTCGCTGAGTGTAGCGATCCCGTCCTGGCAGGTTTTCATGAAACTGCGAGCCAGCTCGGAACTGCTCATCTGTGCTGGGTGTTCGCTGATCACCGCCTTGAGCCGCTGCTGGTAGCTGCCGGTCGAGGTGCCGACCGCATAGGCCTCCCGAAACACCGCCTGCAGATCGGAGAAGCCGGAGAACCCGAAGCGCTGGGCAAAACGCACCACGGCGGATGGCTGTACACCACAGGCATCGGCCACATCCCGAATGCGGACAACGACCATTTGCTGGCGATGCTCGGTGATGTATTGAGCGATAAGCTTTAACTGCTTGGAGAGTTCGTCGTACTCGCGGGCAACCCGCTGAACCAGATCCTCTACCCTGTTGTCCTGAGTCATGTTCTTGATCCC
>JANNNT010000100.1:0-14006 GCA_031398685.1 Rhodocyclaceae bacterium
CATCAAGGCGCTCGCCGACCAAAACGCCCAGCTTATCCAGCGTATCGAAACCAATCGGGTACGCGTGCTGTGGTTAAGCGCAACGACTGCGGTGGTGGCGATAACCGCACTGCTTGCCTTGTTCCTGTAGTTTTCGCGGCATGGCTGAACCACTCAAAAACCGGTTCGGTGCCAGGATTCCCGACGATATTGGCCGGATGATCTCCCGGGCATTTCCTGCATTTGAGCGCGAAACCTTCGTCAAAGAGGCTCTAGTGGGCTATGAGGCGCTTGATCTGATGCTGCGAGGTTTGAAGATTGCGCAGGCACTTCGCCGCTACTTGTACCTCCCGCACGTCTATTTTGTAGCGGAATATGCGCGTGATCATTTCGAGATTTCGATGCGCACCCAATACGAATTAACGCAACGATTTACCGCCGACTTTTTGTATCCGGCCCTTCCTTGAGCAGCACACTGAGGCAACGCTTGCTCGCCTCAAAAAATCTGAGCTAAAGACCCGAGCGCGCATGTGCGCCGTCTTGTATCGAAAGGAACACGTCCGCGTTTGCCGTGGGCACGGCGCCTGCGCGAGTTCCAAAACGACCCGCGCCCGGTGCTGGAATTGCTTGAACTACTGAAGGACGATCCGGAACTCTATGTCCGGCGGTCCGTAGCAAACAACTTGAATGACATCGGCAAGGATAACCCGGCGCTGCTCGTGGATACGAATGAAAGTTGCTGGCTTATTAGCCGCGCGCTACGCTCAGCCTTGAAGCGTGCTGAGCCGGGAGTTCTTGACGTGATGGGTTTTGGCGAAGAGGCAAAAGTACGGGTTGGAAGTGTACGCATCACGCCGCAATTGGGGGTTCCGTGGAAATCGCTTTTGGGATCACAAACACGGATGAGCGCGCACATCACATGCTGGTGGATTTAAAGTCTGTCTCGCTGGCCGAAATGACCACACGCAAACACTATGCGGGGACGCACAAAATCAGCGCGGTTCTAAACGGGCATCCCGAACCGTTGGCACCTTTGAATTGGCGCAACGCTGAGAATAGTCTTGAATCGCCTGCGCCCAATCCGTCAGCTGCGACTTGAGGCTCGGGCAAGCGCCTTACTTCCAGGCTCCTCCTGTTTGTCTGTAGCGGACTACCGACAAGCAGGAGGTAATTGAGGCTTGACCTTAACACCAACGTCTACTGCCCTCAATCTCTCGCACTCAATCGACTCCGTAGGTGGACGTACCTTCACCACCGCCTGAACGAGCTGGTGCATCTTCAGGTATTGAGGACCCTGACATACCGGGACTGGCGCATCCGGCAAGCGTAAAAAGTACCGATAGAACGAGTATCAACTTGCTCATGATGATTCCTTTCTTGTAAGTATTTTGGTGATGCCGTATTTACACACAGCACCTCCAAGCTCCTGCTTGTCTATAGCGAACTACCGACAAACAGATAGTTGAGGTTTCACTTTGATACATACTTTAGACTGCCCTCAATCTCCGACACTCAATTTACTTTCCGTAGGTGGAAGTACCTTCACCACCGCCTTTACGAGATTGTGCATCGGCAGGTATTTCAGATCCTGACATACCGGGACTGGCGCATCCGGCAAGAGTAAAAAGTACCGATAGAACTAGTATCAACTTGCTCATGATGATTCCTTTCTTGGTAAATATTTCGCTGCTAATATTTACACACAGCAACATGCCGGTGCATGGAGAAATCTGCTTTAGGCCACCGCAAAAAAAAAGGGACAATCTGATATTCAACAAATGGCGAAACAGGTCTTCTCCTGCTTGGTTGGATAGTCGCAAGACTATGAAGTTCATTTGATGCAGTTCGTTCGAACTCGACATTCCGTAATTTTAATTATTGGATCTGTCATTCGCTCTGTCGTGCATTCGGAGAGCGAGCAGTGACGTACGAAGGTTAAAAATCGCTATGATCAACGCGCAAAGACCGTGGTTGCTTGGTTTTACTCGTTCGGCCAAAACCTTCCGGCTTTACCTTAACTGGGTATTCTGATATTTCATTTCCATACCCGTCGGTGACGTCGGTACCTCGTTGCGAACAACTCTGCTTATTACCGTTACATTTTCGCAACTTCCAGTTACACAATTCCTCTAGTCGGTCACAATTCGGCAGAAACCCTCGCATCAGGCGCGATGTTCGTCGGGTTTGCCTCGTTCTTGCCGCCAGGACACAGATCGCGGCCGAGGTAACCAGGTAACTGGGTAACCACTTCTCGGTAGTGCGATAGCTGACACCCGGTACCCGACCGGTGTAAGCCTTTGGTTTCCCTGCCCACAGTTTCCAGTCCGGTTGGATTAAATCGGCGTCCCTTGACTCTCAGCCAAGCTTCTTCAGGTAATCCGGCGCAAACTCAAGGACAAAATCCCAAAAGGCACCCAGCGCGGGAGTCAGCCGCTTGCTCTTGTGACGCACCAGGAACCAGCGCCGCATTACCGGCGTTCCTTCGACCTTGAGCACGACCAGCCGCCGAGCGCTAAGTTCGAGCCCCAGCGTATGTTGCGAAATGAAGCTGATACCCAGTCCGGCGACAACCGCCTGCTTGATCGCCTCATTACTGCCCATTTCCATGTCGATGATCGGCTCGATTGCGTGTTCGCGGAAAAACGCCTCCATCGCCAAGCGCGTACCTGAACCCGCCTCGCGTACGATCATTATTTCAGCAGCAATGTCCGCAACGGAAAGATGATCGCGCCCAGCCAGCGGATGCCCGGCACCGGCGATGAGCACGAGCGGATGTGGCGCAAAACCGACGGCCTCCGCCTCCAGGTCGGCCGGCGGACGCCCCATGATGGCCAGATCGACCTCGTTGGAAATGAGCAGGCGGCTGACAGCTTCGCGATTGTCGACCAACAGGCGCACACGAACATCGGCCTGCGCCTTGCGAAATTCGGCGAGCAGCCCGGGCGCAAAATACTCGGCGGTACTTGTCACGGCGATGGTTACCCGCCCGCCCTTGAGGCCTTTCAAGGCCATCAGCGATTCATCGGCATCTTTCAGTGACTGGAGAATCTGCCGCGCATGGTCGAGCAGAATTCCACCCGCTTCGGTCAGAAAAACCCGCTTGCCGATCCGGTAAAACAGCTGGGCTCCCGAGACGTCTTCCAGTTGTTTGATCTGCAAGGAAATGGCAGCATGTGTCAGATGCAGTTGTTCCGCAGCCCGTGCAAAAGAAAGGTGGGTCGCGGCCACTGAAAAAATCTGAAGCTGGCGGATGGTTGCGTTTCTCATTGATTAGTCTTTACTTAAGAATATAAACAGAACGTTTAACTAGTGTTTTTCTATCACACAATTAGAATCCACTCAATGGCGTCATTTGCACGCCTCTTTCCCCAGGGATATTCCCATGCGATTCGGGCGCACCAACGTTAACAAGTTTCTGGCTGAGGAACAGCAGCGAAACCCTGCGCTGACGGCCGACTTTTCGATGTTGATCAGCGATGTCGTGCGCTCCTGCAAAGCCGTTGCTCAGGTCATTTCACACGGCGCGCTGGCAGGCCTTCCCGGCGACCCGACGCATCCGAATCCGCAGGAAGAAGCACAATCAGCGCCGGACAAATTATCCAATCAGACTTTTCTCCGCCATTGCGAGTGGGGCGGTCATCTGGCGGCAATGTCCTCGGGCGAGATGGACGACATTTATCCGATTTTGGCCGAAGGGCCACGCGGCAACTATCTGCTGGTTTTCGATCCGCTCGATGGCGCGTCGAATATTGACATCAATCTCACGGTCGGAAGCATCTTCTCGGTGTTACGTTGCTCTGAGGATTGCGTCAAACCGTCAGCGGCCGACTTCCTGCAGCCCGGTTCCCGCCAGCTTGCGGCCGGCTACGCCCTGTACGGCCCGTCGACCATGCTGGTGCTGACCGTTGGCAGCGGGACGCATGGATTCACACTGGATCGCGAAATTGGCGAATTCCTGCTCACCCACCCCAATCTGAAAATCCCGGTCGACACCTGCAGTTTTGCCATCAATACCTCGAACGAGCGTTTCTGGGAGCCACCCATACGCCGCTATGTCGATGAATGTCTGGCCGGGCAAACAGGCATTCGCGAAAAGGATTTCAGCATGCGCTGGGTGGCGGCCATGGTGGCCGACGTGCATCGCATCATGATTCGCGGCGGCGTTTTCATGTATCCGCGCGACACCAGGGACTTGAGCAAACCCGGTCGCCTGGCTTTACTGCATAAAGCAAATCCGATGGCCATGCTTGTCGAGCAGGCCGGTGGCTTGGCGTCGACCGGTTACGAGCGCATCGGGGATCTGGTGCCCGCCAGCCTGCATCAGGAGGCATCGGTCATTCTCGGTTCCCGCCATGAAGTCGAGCGCATCAATCGCTATCACACCGAATATACCAATGGAGAAGACCGGCCGTTTAGCTCGCCGCTGTTTTCCATGCGCACGCTGTTCCGCGCCGATTGACCGGCGCAACGAACAAAACCAACGAATCACTCAGGAACATAGGAAACGGCACATGTCGCTCAAGCACCCCGTCATCGCCATTACCGGCTCATCGGGCGCCGGAACCACATCGGTCACCCGCTCCTTTCAGCACATTTTCCGGCGCGAGAAAATCAACGCTGAAATCATCGAAGGCGACAGTTTCCACCGTTACGATCGTGAGGCGATGAAGGCCAAGATGGAAGAACGGACGGCCGCTGGCGACAATCACTTCAGCCATTTCGGCCCGGAAGCCAATTTGCTCGCCGATCTGGAAGGCCTCTTCCGCGAGTATGGCGAAACCGGTGGCGGCAAACGCCGCCATTATGTTCATGACGATGAAGAAGCCAAGAGTTATGGCGCCGCTCCGGGAACGTTCACCGAATGGGTCGACCTGCCGGTAGAAACGGACGTGCTTTTCTACGAGGGCCTGCATGGTGCCATCAAAACAGACCAGGTTGATGTTGCGCGCCACGTCGATCTGCGCGTCGGCGTCGTGCCGATCATCAACCTCGAATGGATACAGAAAATCCATCGCGACAAGGCGCAGCGCGGCTATTCGACCGAAGCGGTCATGGATACCATCCTGCGCCGCATGCCGGACTACATCAATTACATCTGCCCGCAGTTCTCGCAAACCCACGTCAATTTCCAGCGCGTGCCGACGGTCGATACCTCAAACCCGCTGGTCGCCAAGGATATCCCGACGCTGGATGAAAGCTACCTCGTCATCCGTTTCGCCAACCCGCGCGGGATCGACTTCGCCTACCTGCTGAGCATGATCCACGATTCGTTCATGTCGCGCCCGAACATCATCGTCTGTCCGGGCGGGAAAATGGGGCTCGCCATGCAGATCATCTTTACCCCGATGATCCTGCAATTGATTGATAAAAAACGTCGGGCGCGCTGAGTCAAGCCTTGCGCTGCTGCCACCAGCCGATGACTATCGGAATCATCGAAATGGCGATTATTCCGAGGATTACGACGGTCAGATTCTGTTGTACCCACGGCAGGTTGCCGAAAAAGTAGCCGGCCAGTGTCAGCGAAGTCACCCAGGAAATCGCGCCGAGCAGGTTGAAGAAGGTAAAGCGCGAATAGGTCATCGCCCCGATGCCCGCGACAAAAGGCGCAAAGGTGCGAAACAGCGGCAGAAAGCGTGAAATGACCAGCGTCTTGCCACCATGCTTCTCGTAGAAGGCATGTGTTTTCTCCAGTGCCACCTTGTTGAAGAAGCGCGAATTCTCCCAGTGAAAAACTTTCGGCCCGAGCAGGCGGCCAATCTGGTAGTTGAGCATATTGCCCAATGCCGCCGCCGCAATGAGCACGGCGATAAGTACGGCGATATCCATGCCCCCAAGCGCTGCCAGCGCGCCGGCTACAAAAAGCAGCGAATCACCGGGCAGAAAGGGAGTTACCACGAATCCGGTCTCACTGAAGATGATGGCAAAGAGAATCACGTAGATCCAGGTGCCGTACTGCTGTACCAGCAGGGCGAGGTGCTTGTCGAGATGCAGGATGATGTCGATAAAGGCGGCGAGGTATTCCATCGGGAAAGTTCTCTCAAAGCAAAGGCGCGATTTTACCGGAAGCAGCGGAGAAGGCTGACCGGTATAATTCGTCCATGTCCGAAACACGAACCAACCCGCCTGCAATTCACCTCCTGCCCGACCTCCTGATCAGTCAGATTGCTGCCGGCGAGGTTGTCGAACGACCGTCCTCCGTGCTCAAGGAATTGCTCGAAAATGCACTTGATGCGGGCAGTTCGAGCATTCAGATCCAGCTTGAGGAAGGCGGTGTCAAGCTGATCCGTGTCAGCGACGACGGCTGCGGTATCGCGCAAGGCGAACTGGCACTGGCACTGACCCGTCACGCCACGTCGAAGATTGCCTCGCTTGATGACCTGGAACGTGTCGCCACGCTCGGCTTTCGCGGTGAGGCGCTGGCTTCGGTAGCCGCTGTAGCGCGCGTTGCACTGACCAGCCGGCAAGCCGGATCAAACCATGCCTGGCGACTCAACGCCGAAACCGGTTCACTGCCGGAGCCTGCGGCTCTGCTCGCCGGTACGGTGGTCGAAATGCGCGACCTCTATTACAACACCCCGGCACGACGGATGTTTCTCAAGTCCGAGGCGACCGAATTCGCGCATTGTGCCGAAGCCGTCAAACGTATCGCGCTGGCTCATCCTGCCGTCGCCTTTACCCTCTCGCACAATGGCCGCGTCAGCCTGCACCTGGCGAAATGCGATGCACGCGCCCGCGCCGGCGCCATTCTCGGCGACGACTTCCTGGCCGAGTCGCGGGCCGTCGATACGGGCGCAGGGCCAGTGCGCGTGTTCGGCCACTGCGCCCTGCCCGCCCATTCGCGCGCGCGCAGCGATGCCCAATACTGCTACGTCAATGGCCGCTTCGTGCGCGACAAGCTGCTCAGCCACGCGCTGCGCGAGGCCTATCAAGACATGCTGCATGGCAGCCGCTACCCGGCCTATTGCGTGTTTCTCGAAATCGATCCGGCAACCGTCGACGTCAATGTACACCCGGCCAAGACTGAAGTCCGTTTCCGTGACGGACGCGCCGTGCACCAGTTCGTTTTTCACGCCGTGCAGCGCACGCTTTCCAGTTCCTTATCCAGCACGCTGAGCGTCGCCCTCGAAACACCAGCCGGTGCGCCCTCCGACTCGCCCCGCCCAGCCTTCGGTAGCTGGGCGCCGCGCCAGGAATCCCTGCGTGTCGACGAACCGGCAGTGGCGTCCTACCTTGCTTTCGCCCAGTCGGCCAACTCGACACCGTCGACAGCAAGCGCCTACCGCGTGATGCCCGCCATGCCCACGATACCGTCGCACAGCGAAACGCCGCCGCTCGGCTATGCGCTGGCGCAACTGCACGGCGTCTTCGTCCTCGCGCAAAACGCGCAGGGGCTGATCGTCGTCGACATGCACGCGGCGCACGAACGCATTCTCTACGAGAAGCTCAAGAACGCGCTGGACAGCCATCGGGTGTCCACACAAACGCTGCTTATCCCGGCCGTTTTCGCCGCTGATGCGCTCGACGTGGCCGCCACCGAGGAACACGCTGAAGCCTTGCGCGAGCTCGGTTTTGACATCGCTCCGCTGGGTCCGGCCCAGCTTGCCGTACGCAGCGTTCCGGCACTGCTGCAGGCCGCTGATCCGGCCGCCCTCGCTCGCTCACTGCTCGCCGAACTGCGCGAACATGGCGTAACGCAATTGCTCGCGGCGCGACGCAACGAACTGCTGGCCACCATGGCCTGCCACGGTGCCGTTCGGGCAAGGCGCCAGTTGTCGATTCCGGAAATGAACGCCCTGTTGCGCCAGATGGAAGAAACCGAACGCGCCGATCAATGCAATCACGGCCGTCCGACATGGACGCAGATGTCGATGAGCGAACTCGACCGCCTCTTCCTGCGCGGCCGATGAGTAGCTTCCCGAAAGCCATCCTGTTGATGGGCCCCACCGCCAGCGGCAAAACGACGGTGGCGATGGAACTGGCACGCCACTTCCCGATCGAGTTGATCAGCGTCGATTCGGCGCAGGTCTTTCGCGACATGAACATCGGCACCGCCAAGCCGGATGCCGTCACGCTCGAGAAATTTCCGCATCATCTGATCGACCTGATCAGCCCCGAAGAAGCCTACTCGGCCGCACGTTTTCGCAACGACGCGCTAAGCGCGATGGCTGATATCACCGCTCGCGGGAAGGTCCCGCTGCTTGTGGGGGGCACCATGCTCTACTTCAAGGCGCTGCTCGAAGGACTTGCGGAACTTCCGCAGGCCTGCCCGAAGACCCGCATGGATATTGACACGCAGGCCATCGCCTTCGGCTGGCCGGCGGCACATGCCGAGCTTGCAAAGGTCGATCCGGAAACCGCCGCCCGCCTGCATCCGACCGATTCACAACGTATCCAGCGTGCACTCGAAGTCTTCCGTATTTCTGGTCGCCCGATGTCGGCGCTGCTTGCTGAAGGCCAGGATCAGCGGCCGCCCTACGACTTCCACTCCATCGGCCTGCTGCCCGCGGATCGCAGCGTGCTGCACGCACGCATCGCCGAACGTTTTGACGCCATGCTCAAGGCGGGGCTCGAAGACGAACTGGGCATGCTGCGCGGGAAATACCGTCTCAACCCCGATCTGCCGTCGATGCGCTGTGTGGGCTACCGGCAAATCTGGGAGGTGCAGGACGGACTGGCGCCCCGCGTAGAAATGCGCGACCGCGGAATCTATGCCACGCGCCAATTGGCTAAGCGTCAGATCACCTGGCTGACCAACACGCTTAAACCGGAAATTTTCGATTGTCTGGCACCCGACCTGCTCGCACAGATGAACAAAAGAGTGGCTGAAACGCTCGCTCAGGGAGTCGCTGGGTAAGCCGTGGCGAAAGCCATCAACACTTCAAAGAAGCGGTACGCATTACGGCCGGCGTGTTTGGCGCCATACATGGCCGCATCGGCGTTTTTCAGCAGAAGATCCACGTCGTCGCCATGTTGCGGAGAAGTGGCAATACCGATGCTGGCAGAAATACTGATCACCTGCTGATTGATGTTGAACGGCTGGCTGAGCGTATTCAGGATTTTCTCGGCCACGGTGAGCGCCTCCTCGGTTGACTTGCGCTCGGCCATTTCATCGTACAGACGCTCGCGAGCCTCAATCTCGCCAATGGCGGATCGTGATAGCTGCAAGGCTTTCCCGGAGACAATGTCGCCATCAAACTGATAGGGGTGCCGGCAGCATTCTTGGAGAACGTCTGACTCCGGATCAAACGAACCTGTTCTGGCAGCGAGATGGTGTTTGCTCGTTCTTCATGCCCGGCAAGCGGGGAAGCGTGTATCCATTCTACGTCGACGCTTTGGAGCGGATATCAACAAAAAAGCCCATGCTGAAGTTGCATGGGCTTTAGAGACTTCTACTCCGGCACACCTAGCCAGAGTTATCGGCTATTCGCCGCTATGGTTGCTACTCGGTCATCTTTAAAGAGCGGTAAGTACAAAGAACCATAAAGTCTCCAAGAGTACGGCTGGAACTACCTAACGTACCGGATTCACCGCAGATCACAGCACAGTCTCAATATAGCCCATGCAACGGAAAAAGCCAGAACTGATTCCTGGACTTTCCGGGTCACCGCTTTCTTTAGCGCGCACGCGTGTGCGATCCGTGTTGGGCAATTCGCCCTTCGGCGACCCACGGTGAGCGACTTGACGAGGGCGCAACATTAAGAATGCGATGGGGCCGACCGTCCATGAGTACGAAGACGGCGGCCGCAATGGCGGCGATCTCGTCAGGAGGCCCGGTGCCGACTTTGTTTTCGGGGAAGGCCCTGTTGCCAGTGGCGGTCGCGTGGACAGCCACTGGCGAGGGCCAAAAACCTTGGCCACTCGATTGAGCAGCGGGAAAAGCGACAGAATCACACCGATCCCACTGATGATCAGGAAGCTGAGAAAGAAATCGATGACGCTTACGATCAGCGCCCCTTGGATCGTATCGGGAACTATCGCGGTCAGGGTTGCCTCGCCTCAGTGTTCGCCGGAACCCGTACCGAAGAGGAGAAAGCGATCAGGCCGGGCACGACGATCTTGAGAGCCTGGAAAGTGAGGAATAGGCCTTTGGAGAGCGTGCTCTTCGCGCGCATCGTGGGCTATCGCGCGCCTGATCAACGGTGCGTGCGCTGAAGAAAGGCGCTGGCGATTTCATCGAACAGCCGGATGAGGAAGGACGACTGGTTCTGGCCGTGCTCAATGCGTTACACGTGGACGAGGCCCGACGAAAACAGGCCAACCGGTATGACGACATCTCTCCTGATTTGGCAGGCCGGCTGGCGTCGCATAGCAGGCTCGGTTGTTCAGCCTTTTCATCCCGTCTGAGTGAGTTGCCTGACATAAGCGCCTCCGGCCACGAAAGCCTCTCTTATGTGCAAAGGGCTAGGATGCACTCGGGCGCTCGTGGAGCAAAAGTGCGAGCGCCATGCTGACGAACGTGATTCCGCAGAAGGTCCGCATGGCCCGATCAAATCCTGGCGATCGACGGGCGATGATCGCGTCGCGAAAGTGCACGATTCCGAGCATCAGCGATACGTCCCATACGACCTGCATCGTAACAAAGGTTCCGCCGAGGACAAGGAGTTGACGCTGAACGGCCCCGAAGGACGGATCAACGAACTGGGGAATCATCGCCGAATAGAAGAGGATGGCTTTGGGGTTGGTGGTTTCCACCAGAAACCCCTGCAACACCGCGCCGAACCGCCACCTGGCAACCGGGGGTAACGATGGCGACGCAGCAATCGCACGTGGCGACCGAAGCGCCTGGATGCCAAGCCAGACCAGATAAGCGCAACCCGCAAACTGTAGTACCGTGTAGGCAATTGGCGCCGTGTTCAGCAGGTGCGAGACGCCGAGTGCAAGCGCCAGGGTAATTGCGAGGCCGCCCAACCCCATACCGACGACGTTACCAATAACCTCGCTCCTCGTAGCTCGACTCGCAACGGCCACCGCATACGCGAACGAAGGGCCAGGCATGGCCAGCACGAGCAAGGAAGCGCCGACGAAAGAAAAATAGAGATACCCGTTCACGAGGTGTTCCTCAAAAGACTATTTCGGCATGGCCTGACGCAGCAACTTCGGCGTGTGAAGCAACTGACGCAGACGTTGAACAATAGCATGATCGGTAGCGATTAATAGGTGGCGCCGCGCCCCCTATCGAACTGTACAAAAAGGTTCCAAAAAAGCAAATCTCGAATATGCGTTGCAATTCCAATTGGCGTATCCTTCGACGTTCAACTTTTTTTAATTATTGGGAGTTCCCATGAAAATCCTGATTGCCGACAAAGTATCCGCCAAAATGGTTGCCGACCTAAAGTCCCTGGGGTGCGACGTCGTGCTCAACCCCGACGTATCGGCCGAAGCACTGCCCGCCGCACTTCCCGGCGTTGAAATCCTCATTGTCCGTTCCAAAAAGGTAACCGCTGAAGCCGTTGAAGCGGGTGAGTCCCTTTCCCTGATCATCCGTGCCGGTGCGGGCGTCAACACCATCGACCTCAAGAAAGCCAGTGAACGGGGGGTGTATGTGGCCAATTGTCCCGGCAAAAACACCGACGCTGTAGCCGAATTGGCCATCGGCCTTCTGATTGCCGCGGATCGCAGGATTCCCGACGCACTGATCGATCTCCGTGCTGGTCTCTGGCGCAAGAAGGAATACGGCAAGGCGCGTGGTCTCAAGAACAGAACCCTCGGCATTGTTGGACTGGGCAGCATTGGCAGTGCCGTGGCCCGACGTGCCCAGGCCATGGACATGAACGTCATCGCCTGGTCCAGAAGTCTAACGCCGGAAAAAGCCAAGGCACTCGGCGTCGGTTTCTGTGCTTCGCTAAATGAACTTGCCGATAAGGCGGACGCCGTTAGCCTCCATTTGGCCCTTTCAAAAGAAACCCGAGGAATCATTAACAGTGATTTCTTCGCTCGCTTGAAAAAGGGCGCGCTCTTCGTGAATACGGCGCGTAGCGAAGTCGTGGATATTGCAGCGCTCAAGGCGGCCCTGAGTAACGGTGGCCTGCGTGCGGGACTCGACGTCTTTGATAACGAGCCTTCAGCCGGTGAAGCCCCGTTTGCGGACAAGGAACTGGCGGCGCTCCTTTCCGCCGCCGCACCGCACATTGGTGCATCCACGGATCAGGCCGAGGATGCCATTGCCGAGGAAACCGTGCGTATTGCCAAAACTTTCATCGAGACCGGCAAACCGGTCAACGCGGTAAACCCCAGAAAATTGCATACCGGCATTCCCCTGGTCATACGCCACTACAACCGTGTGGGCGTTCTGGCGAATGTCTTGCACGAACTGCGCAACGAAGGCATCAACATCGAGGAAATGGAGAACACCATTTTCGAAGGTGAGTTAGCCGCGTGCTGCTCTCTGGTCCTTGACAAGACGCCCTCGGATTCCCTCCTCAACCGCATCGCGACGGGCGAGAACATCATCCAGGCAATTCTGAAGTGAACTAACGACCATCCGATAAGCCACTATGCAAGCGCTTAGCCGCTTGCATAGTGTTTGCGTACAAAATAGGCCACCTCAACGTGACCTATTTTTTTGTGCCGCTCTTTCTGAATTGAATGTTTATATTATTAATAATTCAATTATTGCAATATTGTTCAAAGTTAACTATTCTACTGAATAACAAATCAGAATTTATGGATAGACACATGCCAAGCACCCTGATGAAACCCGATTCGGCCACGCGTTCCAAAGTACTCACCTCGGCGGTCAGCGAAACGGCCAGGCATCTGGACATCGGCTCGACCGAACTGAGCCGTATCATCGGCCTCAGCCAACCCGTCGCTTCCCGATTGCTGAACGGCCGTTACGCGATCAAGGAAAGCACGAAGGAGTGGGAACTTTCAGCGCTCTTTATACGGATGTATCGCGGCTTATTCTCGATTGTCGGCAATAGCGACCAGCTTGCGATAGACTGGTTGCGCTCGCCGAATCGGGCCTTTGGCGATCAGCATCCGGTCGAGACCATCAAAAGCGTTCAGGGACTGGTTCATGCCTGCGAATACATCGACGCCCATCGCGCTGGCGTCTGACGCGCGCACCTGGGAAGGTTCGGGCTGGCGGGCGGTCGAGACACAGCACAAGAACGCGACCCTCGGCCTGGTTCACGGCAATCTGGCCGAGCAGGAACTCCTTGAAACCCTCGTCGAAGAAGCCAAACCCATCCTGCCGGTAGACGCCGCGGGGCTTCACTTCCTCCTGAGCACCCCGTTCCGCTATCCGCCGCCGCCTTCAGGGTCGCGCTTCCGCGCTACACTGGAGTCCGGAGTTTTCTACGGGGCTGAAGACGTGAAAACGGCTTGCGCCGAGGCCGGCTATTGGCGGTTGCGATTCTGGATGGACAGTGCGGGACTCGCAACTAAAACGACCTCCCTGCAGATGACCCTGTTTGAATTCCACGGCACGGCCAGAATGATGATCGACCTGACCAAGTCAAATCTGGCGAAACGCCGGGATGAGTGGACCAGCCCCACGGATTACAACGCCACCCAAACCCTTGCCGCGCAGGCGCGCCAGGAGGGAATTCAGGTGATTCGCTACGAATCGGTGCGCAACAGTCCCGACGGGCGCTGCCTGGCCGTGTTGACACCACAGGTGTTCAAAGGCACGCGCGAACCCTACCGACACCTGCAGCAAAACTGGAACCTCTTCATTCAACCGCCGGATCTCACCGTCTGGCAACGAACGCTGACGGTCGATAGCTTCCAGTTCAGATTTTGAGCGGCACACGGTTCAACGCTAGTCCGCGCTGGAACCGTGGCTTGCTCGTTTAGAAACCGTGCCTGACCTGTGACAGAAAGGCTTGGGCGCGTTCATGATCCGGGTTCGAGAAAAAAGCCGCCGGGGTTTCGAGCAGCTTGGCTGCCAAAGGTGGCCGGAACGAAATTCTTATACCCAATGCCTCGTTGATTGATCACAAATTGCGCATCAGTCACCACCTCCTTGCTCGACTGAAGTAATACCGGCAATAATTCTTTTGCAAGAGAGGGAAGATGCGAGG
>JANNNT010000119.1:0-3427 GCA_031398685.1 Rhodocyclaceae bacterium
GCCTTCGGCTTTTTGGCAGGCCGCGAGCACGTCGGCATGAACGGAAAGGATGGCGCCGGGCTGGTCGACGGGGTCCATCCATGCCAGCGGGGAGTCAACAAAGGTGTCGAGCGGCATCAATTCCAGAATGCCGCCAATCGAGGTTGGGGCATCCAGGCCGCCCAGCGTGATCAGCTTTCCCGATTGTGTTTCCATCGCCACCGAGCGGGCGGGGAAATTCCGGTCGACCACCGCCAGTTCGTCACCATGCCCCATGGCCGCGAGTACCCACAATAATTCGGCATCCATAAAGGCCGGTACGTGTTTCAGCATGGCTTGTTTCCTCCTCGATCTGCTTTGGTTAGTTGACTTCGCGACGGTACGGAATGGACGGTTGGGCGCCATGCCGCGTGACACACAAAGCGCTGGCTTTTTGCCCCAGAGCGACAGCTTCGTCGAGGCTCATCCCCTCGATGAGACCGGCGGTGAGACCACCGATAAAGGTGTCTCCGGCAGCCGTGGTGTCCACCGCCTTGACGACTTGCGCGGGGAGGTGGCGTTCGCCAATATCATCGACGACGGCGACGCCCTGTTCTCCCAGTGTCACCAGCACGCAGCCCACACCGCGCTGGCGGAAAATCCGCGCGGCCGCGAATGCACTCGACGCGTCACTGACACTTATTCCGGCCAGCAAGGATGCTTCGCTTTCGTTGGGTACCAGGAATTCCACCTGCGGCCAGATGTCCTCGGGAAGCGGTGCAGCGGGGGCCGGGTTGAGCAATACGGGTACGCCGGCCGCGTGGGCAATGCCGATCGCGTGCTGCACAATGGCCATCGGTACTTCAAGTTGCACGACGAGGATTGCAGCGCCTTCGATTGCGGACGCTTGCGCGTCAATGTCGGCCAGCGACAGCGTGCCGTTCGCGCCGGACGCGAGCACGATGCGGTTCTGGCCGATATCTTCGACGAGGATCATGGCTACGCCCGTGCCCACCGACGCGGTCTGCTTGACCCCGCTCACGTCGATACCGTCGGCACTCAGGCCGTCGCGCAAGGCTTTACCGAAGCCGTCATCGCCGACCTGGCCGATCATGGCGACCGTGCCACCCAGTCGCGCACAAGCCACGGCCTGGTTGGCGCCCTTGCCGCCGGGCAAGGTGGAGAACGCGTGCCCGTTCAGAGTTTCGCCCCCCACTGGAACGCGCGGCGTGCGCATCACCAGATCCATGTTGAGACTGCCGACGACGATCACCGGCCGGCCTTTTCTGACGGTGAAATCAATTTTGCTCATGCGTTAGCCTTCATCGCTTGATAGCGGGCGGTGGAACCGCGAATTTTCAGTTGTGGATCAAGTATCACGCGGCGCGCTTCGCTGCGGCCGGCTTCCACACGTTCGAACAGCAATTCCGCCGCCAGCGTGCCGATTTGCAGTTTGGGTTGGGCGATCGTGGTGAGCGGCGGCGCCGAAAAGGCGGCGAGATCGATATCGTCGAAGCCGACAATGGAAAGCTGTTCCGGCACCAGTACGCCGGCCTCGCGGGCGGCGCTCAATGCGCCAAAGGCCATCAAATCGTTGCACACGAAAACGGCCGTGGGCCGAGGTTTGCGTTTGAGCAGCGCCTGCATGGCGAGGTAGCCGCCACGTGCCGTGAAATCGCCACGCGCCAGGTCACTTTCCTTGCGCTCCACTTTGGCGTCTTCCACCGCCTGCTTCCAGCCGGCTCGCCGCTGTGTGCTCGGCGACAGCCCCGGTGGGCCGCTGATGCAGGCCACGCGCGGATGGCCGAGATCGAGTAGATGTTTTGTCGCCATCTCACCACCAACCGTGTGGTTTACTTCGACCAGATCACAGTTCAGCATGCCGGTTACATCACGATCAAGCAGCACCAATGGCGTTTTGATTTCGCCCAGCGTGGCTCGCACGACGGCATCGCTGCCGGAAGCGACAAAGACCAGACCGTCGACGCGTTTTTCGGCCAGCACGCGCAGATACGCGGCCTGTCGTTCCGAGTCGTCGTTGGAGTTGCACAGGATGACGTTGTAGCCCGCAGCAAAGCAGCGATCCTCGACGCCGCGGATGATTTCCGCGAAGTAGGGGTTCGAGTTATTCGGGATCACCATGCCAAAGGTGCGCGTGGTGTTGTGCTTGAGGCTGCGCGCCACGGCGCTTGGTACATAGCCCAACTCGCGAACCGCTTCCTCGACGCGCTGGCGAGCCGTTTCACTCACGAAGCGCGTGCCGTTGACCACGTGCGATACCGTAGTGACCGACACTCCAGCGTGTTGGGCGACGTCCTTGATGTTTGACATGCTCGCTTCTCGGTGATTTCTTCAGGTGCGACGGCTTCGGCTTCGTTCGCGATACATATCCAGTATCACCGCGCCGATGATCACGCAGCCGGTGATGATCCGTTTGGTCGGCTCGCTCGCGCCAATCTGCGCCAGGCCCGCTTCGAGCACCGATATTACCAGCACCCCAAAGAAGGTGCTGATGACCGAACCTCGGCCACCCATCAAGCTGGTGCCGCCGATGACCACGGAGGCAATGACCACCAGTTCGGCACCGATGCCGGCGTTGGGGTCGGCGGCTTCAAGGCGCGAGGACTGGATGATTCCGGCCAGCCCGGCGAGTGCCCCCAGCAGGGTATAGACCGCGATTTTGATCGGGCGCGGATCGACGCCCGCCAGGCGCATCGCTTCCTCATTGGTGCCGATGCCGATCATGTGACGACCAAACACCGAGCGCGTGAGCACGAGATGCGCGACGGCGACGATCACGATGGCGATCACGAACGCGGGTGAAACGCCGCCGAACATCGGCGCGCTCAGCCACTCCACGCGGCCACCGATGTACTGCGTACGGGAGTCCGTGGCGATGTAGGCCGCGCCACGCGCCACCTCCAGCATGCCCAGCGTGACGATGAACGACGGCAGCCGCCAGGTGACCGAAATTGCGCCGTTGAGCAGACCGGCGATCGAGCCCGTACCCATGGCCACGAACACCGCCAGATAAAGCGGCCAGTGCCACTGCACCATGGCGATCCCGGCCACGGCCGCGGCCAGCGCCATCACCGAGCCGACCGAAAGATCGATCCCCGCGATGATCAGCACAAAGGTCATGCCGACAGCAGTGACCGCGATGGCCGGGATGTCGTTGGCGATGGTAATGAAGGTGTCGACCGAGAAGAAATACTCGCTCATCGAACCGAACAGCAGCACCATCATGACCAGCGCAGCGATCAAACCGACATAGTTGCCCAGCGCCCCGCGTAATGAGGCGCCGAAACTGAGGCCGGCGGTGGAAGTGGATTTATTTGTCATTGAAACCTCAGTGTTGCGTTGCATCGATCGGGGAGGGGGGCTTTGCGCCGCCGGCGAGATAACCGCTGAATGCCGCTTCGAGCAAGTTGTGCTCAGTCCACTCGCCGCGTTCGAAGATCCTGACCAG
>JANNNT010000138.1:0-12957 GCA_031398685.1 Rhodocyclaceae bacterium
ACTGAGGTTCCGATCATCAGCATGAGACGATGAGCGATGGTAAGGTTTTTCATCTTGATATCTCCTGGATATTTCGTCTGGGCTGAGCTTCTGTTTGTTGATCGTATGCGGTCGCTACCCAAGCATGGGGTGTTGCAGGGACACTGTTCGGCGATCCTGAAAGCGTTACTACGCGGGGTAGTTTGGTGCCTTGATTGGCCTCAGGAAAGTGGTGCCGCGACCATCTTATGGTAGCAGAGACGGCATAAGGCCGGAGCAAAGACATTTGCTCCGTTTCCTCGGCCAAGTAACGATAGCGGAAAGTACGGACCGCTTCAGAAGCGATGCGATTGGTGCGCATTTTGGTTGCGCCGGCTATCCGAATGCAGTTAAATGAAACGCTCTCGCGCGGTATTTCCGCGGTATTCCACCCCTAAGGAAGAATTCATGAAAATCGATATCGAACGCCTTGGTTTAACGAATGTAACGGTTGATCCGGAGACGCTTTTTTCCTTCCCGGAAGGCATCGCCGGTTTCGAGGAGTGCAAACGCTTCAAGCTTTTCCACGAGGAGGGTAAGAGCACCGTTTTCTGGTTGCAATCGGTTGATGATACGACGGTAATGTTCCCGATTGTTGCCCCTGAAGCGCTCGACATCGAGTATCAGATTGAGCTTTCGGATGCCGATTGCACGCTGATCGGCTCGCAAGACGCTGAAGACGTAGCCGTCGTTGTCATCGTTTATCGCAACGAGGCGGAAGGCGGAAAAATCGCGGCCAATGCACGTTCGCCGGTTATCCTGAACCTGAAGACTCGCAAGGGAATGCAGAAAGTGCTCCAGGACGTCCACCCGACCCTGCTCTATCGCGCCCGCTGATCCTGAGCCAAATGCGAGCCCACCAAGCGGCATGCTGGCGTGGGCTTTATTTCGCCTGTCGGAAACAAGAGAGTGCGTGAATGGGTTGCCGGGTAGCCAATCACCGCTTCGGTTTTTGTTGATTGATAAGGTGTCGAGCAACGCCCCCGTTTTCTTTTTCGTCACTGTTGTAATTCCTGGCAAACACCAGTGAATCTTCAATGGCTTGTTTCAGAACGGGAGCCGCGGGGCAATTCCAGTAGCTGGCGTACATCGGCAGGGGCGCGAATTTCAAACCGGTGTTCAGTATGCACATCCCGTTCTTCTGCATGAGTTGCAACGCGACCGCTTTTGGCAGGGTGGCTAGGCCAAAACCGCTTTCCACCAGACGAGTCAGGGCGGATATCGAAGACATGCAGTGCACGTGTTTGTCGCCGACGCCTGCGCTGCGCAGTGCATCAATGAGTGCGGCATGCGGCTGTGATCCGCGCTGGAAGGTCATGATGTCGTAGCGGAGGATTTCTTCGAGGCTCAGTTCCGTTTTGTCGGCCATGCTTTCAGGCCCGACGAAAACCATTTCGACCACGGGAAGAGTCTCGTTGATGATGCCGTCGCCGATGGCTGGCATGGCCGAGAAAATCAGATCCAGAGCCCCCCGTTTGATCTGTTCGCTGAGTTGGGGGGTCATTTCGATGGTCAGCTCGAATTCAATCTGCGGTGTGTTCTTCTTCAGTCCGTCCACCATCGGAATGAGCCAGGTATGCAGGACCGTTTCAATGGCGCCAACTCTCAGCGAGAAGGGTTGTTTTTCCGAGCTGCCCAATTCGTTCTTGAGTTCGCGCTGGAGCGCGAGCAATCGATCTGCGTAATCCAGAAAACGGATACCGGCACTGCTCAATCTGAAGCCGGGGTTATGCCGGTCGAGCAGCAGTACGCCGAGTTCTTCTTCAAGCGCGGCAATCCGGTTTGAAACCGCCGACTGCGTGAGGCACAACTTCTCCGCCCCACGGGTAATGCTCTTCAGGCGAGCGACCCAAACAAAAGCTTCGACGAAACGCAGGTTCATCTTGTCTCCATGCCCCGACAGGGCGAATCACATCCGGATCGGAAGAGCGCAAGGACGTGGGCTCTTTGGCCGTGGCCATTGCCGTCCAGACCTGATTCAGTATATGGCTTGAGAAGCGAATCGCCATCGAAAAAATCGATGCCCCCTCAACGAAATATAGCGTTTGTATTGCCGGTTGGGGCAATCCAATATTCCGCCACCGATTCATGAATACAGGAGTGCGGTAATGAATTCAACCGATACACAAACGTCGAGCCCGGCAGGACTATCCGCCTCCGCCAGTGCTTATGAAGCCAGACAAGCGATTCGTCGTGGCGACTGGGTCAAACACACCAGCGGCCTGGCTTCGCGCAACGCTCAAGGCAACATCGCAATTCTGCCTGAGGCGCTGGCCACGGATTTTCTCCGTTTTTGCCAGCGCAATCCAAAACCCTGCCCCTTGCTCGCCGTGTCGGAACCCGGTGAGCCGCTGCTCCCGACGCTGGGCGAAGACGTGGATATCCGTACCGACGTGCCCCTTTACCGTGTCTGGAAAAACGGAGTGATGGTCGAAGAACTGGGCGATATCACTTCCCTGTGGCGCTCGGACCTAGTGACTTTCGTGCTGGGTTGCTCCTTCTCGTTCGAGCATGCATTGATTGAATCCGGGATTGAATTGCGTCACGTGCAAGAAGGCAAGAACGTGGCGATGTACAAAACCAATATCCAGACCGTTCCCGCCGGTTTGTTCCACGGGCCAATGGTTGTCTCGATGCGCCCGATGACGGCGGCCAACGCCATCCGCGCGGTTCGTATTTCGGCACGGGTGCCCTCTGTCCATGGCGCGCCGATTCATCTGGGCGACCCGTCGCTCATTGGGATCAGCGACATCAATAGACCGGATTTTGGCGATGCGGTGACGATACTCCCTAACGAGTTGCCGGTCTTCTGGGCCTGTGGTGTCACGCCTCAGGCAGTCGTCATGGCGACGGCTCCGGATTTTTGTATTACGCATGCACCAGGCTGCATGTTGATAACCGATCTGCTGAACAGCGATCTGATGCTGCCTTAAGTTCGTGTTCTGCAGAGCAGCGTGTTTTGGGTGGTAAGTCAATTTCCAGGCAACATTCACAAGCAAAGCAAATAAGAGGGGTAAGAAAATGGCTGAAGCTGTAATCATCAAATCGGATAGCTCGGGAAAAACAAACTGGTCCGTACTTATGGGGGCCGCTTTCATCATGGCCACATCGGCCATCGGTCCTGGCTTCCTCACGCAAACCGCAGTATTCACCGAAAAATTCGGTGCGAATTTCGCCTTCGCGATTCTGGCGTCGATCCTGATCGACATCGGCGCGCAGATGAATGTCTGGCGGGTCATTACCATGAGCCGCATGCGTGGTCAGGATGTGGCAAATGCCGTCTTGCCCGGTTTGGGGCACTTCATCGCGGTTCTCATTGTGGCCGGTGGCCTAGCCTTCAATATCGGCAATATCGCCGGCTGTGGCCTGGCCTTCAATGTTCTGTTCGGCTGGAACGTCGAGACCGGAGCGATCCTCTCCGGGGTGCTGGCGATCGGTATTTTTGCCTCCAAGGAAGCGGGCGCGGCGATGGATGTCGTGGCCAAGGTTCTTGGCGGACTGATGATCGTTCTTGCCACCTATGTCATGTTTGCATCCAACCCGCCGGTCGGGCAGGCTATTGCCAAGGCCGTTCTCCCCGACAATTTCGGCATCCTCATGCTGCCGGTGATTACGCTGGTTGGTGGTACGGTGGGCGGATACATCACCTTTGCCGGCGGCCATCGCCTGCTTGATGCCGGTGTCACGGGCGAGGAAAACCTGTCCCGGGTAAACAAGGCGGCCGTAACCGGCATCATGGTTACCGGCGTGATGCGAGTCATCATTTTCCTGGCCGCTCTGGGTGTCGTCAGCCTGGGCCTGAAACTGGACCCCGCCAATCCGCCCGCTTCGGTCTTCCAGCATGCTGCAGGCGATATCGGCTACAAGTTCTTCGGCATCGTGCTCTGGGCGGCGGCAGTTACCTCGGTGGTCGGTGCGGCCTATACCAGTGTGTCATTCCTGCGTTCAATGTCAAAAACGGCCAACACGCATAATTCGTACGTAATCATGGCTTTCATCGCGATTTCTACGATTGTCTTTGTTTTGGTCGGTCGTCCGGTTGCGATTCTTGTTCTCGTTGGATCGTTGAACGGGCTGATCCTGCCGATCACCCTGGGCGCCATGCTGATGGCCGCGCGGAACAAGAAGATCGTCGGTAATTACAAGCATCCCATGTGGCTGCAGATTTTCGGGATTCTGGCCGCCGCCGCTGCGGCGTGGGCGGGCTGGGTTTCGCTCCAGGGCATTGCCAACCTCTGGAAGTAAATCAGGGTTGATGTCAGCCTGATCGCTACGGCTGATCGGGCTGACATTTTCAACGCGCGCTCTGCCAGAAACTCTGCTTGATGAATGCGATGGTGTTGCCAGAGCATTCCTGGGCAGGGATCACTTCCCGACTTCTTCGATGTAGGCCAAGCATAAATGAACATGGAAACCAGCACATCTAACCCATCAGCTCCAATTCGCATGCTTCCAGTGGGCGATACCGCGTGGACAGTCGAATTCGGTGACCGCATTGATCCTGCGCTTCACGCCCGGGTCCTCGGCCTGGCCGGCGCGCTCGAGCACGTGCGCACGGCCGGACAGGATGATTCCGCCTTCGTGGGCATTATCGACGTGGTGCCTACCTTCAGGTCGCTTACTGTTTATTACAACCCGCTGATCAGTGACGGCGAAGGTCTCGGCGAGGCGCTTGTGCATCTGGCTGAATCGGCCGGGTCGGCAAGCCATCAGGGGCGTCATTGGCGAATTCCGGTTTGCTTTGACGACGAATTTGCGCTCGACCTGAACGATCTGGCCGAAGCCAAGGGAATGAGCCGGGAAGCCGTCATCAAGCTGATGACCGAAACGAGCTTTCAGGTGTACATGATCGGCTTTATGCCCGGCTTCCCCTACATGGGCGGACTGCCTGCCGTGCTCGAAGCCGCCCGTCTGGCCTCGCCGCGCAAGGCCGTGCCGGCGCGTTCGCTGGCGGTGGCTGGGGCGATGTGCGCTGTTTATCCGTGGGAAAGCCCCGGCGGCTGGCGCCTGCTAGGGCGGACGCCGATCCCGATGTTCTCGGCCGCCGATACGGCCTCGCCCTCATTCTTCGCGTCAGGCGATCGGGTGTGCTGGCAGGCCATCGAACGGCCGGACTATCTGGAAATGGAAGCGGCGGCCAAGGCCGGCGCGCTGGATCGCAACCGTTTCCTGTTACCTCAGGGAGAAGCGTAATGCCAGGCTTGCTCGAAGTTATTGATGGCGGCATCGGCAACAGCATTCAGGACGCCGGCCGTTTTGGTTTCCGCCACATGGGAATCACCGTTTCCGGGTGTCTGGATTCCATGCTCGCCCGCTGTGCCAACGCCCTGGTCGGCAATGCGCCGGATTGTGCCTGTATCGAAATCCGTGCCGTTGGACCGAAGCTTGAGCTCAAACGTGGGCGTGTTCGCGTGGCGCTTGCCGGCGAAATCAGCGCAACGCTGCGGCGCTTCGGCGGGGTTTCGCAGGACGTGCCCGCCTGGTCGAGCGTTACGCTGAATCTGCATGACGTCCTCGAAGTTCGCGCGGTACAGGGCGGAACAGCCTATCTGGCGGTGGCCGGCGGCATCGACTCCCCACTGCAACTGGGTAGCCGTTCGACGTATCAGCGGGCCATGATCGGCGGCATCGACGGGGGCCCGATCATGACCGGCAATCTGTTGCCCTGTTCAACGCAGAAGCGCCGCGAACATCGTGAATATCGGGCCGCGCCATGGTCTTGCGCTGGTGGCCCGATCCGCGTCATGCTCGGCCCGCAGGACGGGCATTTCAAAGCGGAATCGGTCGAGCAGTTCCTCAACTCGGATTACCAGGTCACCACGCAGCAGGATCGCATGGGCATGCGACTGGAGGGGACTCAACTCGTGCATGTGACGCCGGAAGCCGCCGACATTGTTTCGGATGGCGTGACGCCGGGCGTCATCCAGGTGCCCGGCAACGGGCAGCCGATCATCCTGCTCGCCGACTGTCAGACGGTCGGCGGTTACCCGAAGATCGCCACGGTCATCTCCGCCGATCTGCCCCGGCTTGCGCAGTTGCGTCCGGGGCAAAGCATCCGTTTCTGCTCCGTCAATGCGACTCAAGCCAGACAGGCGCTCCTTGACCGGGAAAAGCAGTGGGACTGGTGGGCCTATGGCATTTCCTTTGGCATTCCGGAGGCGGAGACCTTGTATGACGAACTGAACGGTTGCTGGGTTTCTTACAATTTTTAGGAGAGAAGAACATGACACAACGACTCAATCTGAATGCCGACCTCGGCGAAAGCTTCGGTCCTTGGGAAATGGGCAGCGACAATGCCATGCTGCGCGTCGTCAATTCGGCCAATGTGGCCTGCGGCTTTCATGCCGGCGATCCGCTGGTGATGTTCAATACGGTGGCTCTGGCCAAAGAATTTGGCGTGAGCATTGGCGCACATCCAGGCTACCCGGATTTGCAGGGTTTCGGCCGGCGGCGCATGGATATTCCCCTGGGCGAACTGGAGGCCATGCTCACCTACCAGATCGGTGCACTTGAGGCCTGCGCCCGCGCGCATGGCGTCCGGGTGTCGCACGTCAAGCCACACGGTGCGCTCAGCAACCTCGCTTGCGCTGATCGCAAGGTCGCCGATGCCATAGCCCGCGCTGTTCACCGCCTCGATCCATCGCTGGTCCTGCTTGCCCCGGCGGCATCGCAACTGATCGCGGCTGGCCGGGACAAGGGCTTGCCGGTGGTCGAGGAAGTTTTTGCCGATCGTGCCTATATGGACGACGGCAATCTGGTGCCGCGCAGTCAGCCAGGAGCGATGATCCACGGCGCCGAGGCAAGTTTGCAGCACGTCATGCGCATGGTCGAGGAAAGTGCGCTGATTTCGATCAACGGCAAACGCATTCCGGTCAATCCGCAAAGCATCTGCGTGCATGGTGACAACGCCGATGCGGTGGCAACGGCGCAGGCAATCAGAGAGGGGCTACAGAAGGCGGGGTATACGCTTGGGTCGATTCCGGAGCTGGCAACTGCACGATAGTAGTCACCCGATTATTTCAGCGCTCTGCAAGAAATACACCGATGTTCAATCAGCCTGGGGGCGGTATGCAGCCGTATATGAAGGTAATCCGACGCTGGCTTGGAGCGGCGGGGTTGTTGTGGGCCGCAACGGGGCTACCTGTTGATGCGTTGTCGGCCGAATGGCGAATTGCGACCGCGTACCCGGGCGATAACTACCATACCCAGAATCTGCAGCAGTTTGGCGACTCTCTGGCCCGGGATACCAAGGGGGCCATCACCCTGCAGATTCACCCGAATGGCACCCTGTTCAAGGCACCAGAGATCTTTCCTGCCGTCAAGGACGGAAAGATTGAAGGGGGTGAGCTTATTCTTTCAAGCTTGGTCAAGGAATCCCCGTTGTTCGGTCTGGACGGCCTGCCTTTTATCGTCAATGGCTACGACGATGCGCGCCTGCTCTGGACATTGTCGCGCCCCGGCATTGAAAAGCGTTTTGCCGAACACGGCCTGCAGCTTCTCTATTCCGTTCCGTGGCCTCCGCAAAACCTCTACAGCAACCGCCCGTTGATGGGGGCAAAGGATCTCGAAGGGTTGCGGTTGCGTACCTACAACCCGACGATGCACCGGCTGGCCGAGTTGATGGGTGCCAAACCAGTCACCATTCAGACCCCTGATCTTGCCGAAGCAATTGCGGGACGACAAATTGACCTGATGCTGACCTCAAGCTGGACCGGCGTCGATACCAGCGCATGGAAGGGCGTCAGTTACTACTACGAAGTCAATGGCTGGATTCCAAAAAATGCCGTCTTTGTAAGCAAAAAGCTGTTCGACGATCTTGACCCGGTTATCCAGGTCAAGATCAAAACACTGGCCGCAGAAGCCGAGGAGCGCGGCTGGCGACTGAGCCAGCAGAACCGCACCCGTTTCGACCAGGAACTGGCCGCCAACACGTTAAAGATCCAGGCGCTCGATTACTTCCTGATGCGTCAACTCCAACGTTATGGCGAGACCCTGGCCAAAGAGTGGCTCCGGAGCGAAGGCGGTGACGGCCTCAACGTATTACTACGCTTCTATTTTGAAACATCCAAACGGGATATGGCTGCAGATCAGGTTAAAAGGTGATTCCCGCCTCCTGGCGGTAGACAATCTGCGCGGTGGCGGTCCCGGCCTCGGTTTGAAAACCGGGTTGAGTGAATGCGTTTTTATGTGACCAGCAGGGTTTTGAGGAAGGATGAATGATGGAAACCTCCGTGCCGATCAGGTCATCATCGACTTCGAGTAGAACGAAATGCACCATTTCCAACGCCAATCTGGCAGGGAGTCCGTAGTGAAAAAACAGGCAATGAACCACGTTATCGATCAGCTGAAGGGCTCGCTGGTCGAACTCAGTGATTACATTCATGATCATCCGGAGCCTGGCAATCAAGAAGTTCTGGCACACAAAGCGATTGCGGATTTTCTGGAGCAGCATGGATTTACGGTAGAACGGGAGGTCATGGGCTTGCCGACGGCGTTTCGGGCACGCTGTAATATTGCCGGCGGCGGGCCGAAAATCGGGCTGATGTGTGAATACGATGCCATCGATATTGGCCATGGCCATGGCCACAACATCCAGGCGCCATCTGCCTGCGCTGCGGCAATTGCTTTGGCTCGCGGTTCGGATGTTCCGATGACGATCATTGTGTACGGCACGCCAGCGGAAGAAACCGCGAGCAGCAAAGTGCCGATGACCAAGGCCGGTATCTTCGATGAGCTCGATATCGCGCTGATGATGCAGCCGGGCGACTGCACCATGGTCGATGAAAAAACGCTGGCATTGAATCTGGTCAACTTCTACTTTGAAGGCAAGGCGGCTCACGCCGCCAGCGCACCGGACAAAGGCATCAGCGCGCTGGATGCCGTCCTGATGATGTTCAATGGCATGGAGTATTTGCGCGAGCACGTTCGTTCCGATGTCCGTTTTCACGGAATCATCACCGATGGCGGGAAAGCGGCCAATCTGGTTCCGGAAAAGGCTTCGGCGCAGTTCTATGTCCGCGCCAAGGACAGGCCGCATCTGGATACCGTGGTGGAGCGGGTCTATGACGTCGCTCGCGGCGCCGCTCTGGCAACCGGCGCCAAGCTGACCATCCAGGAAGTCAAGGCCTACGACAATAAAATCAACATCGAGAGCCTCAATTGTCTTTTGCTGGAAAATGCAAGACAGGCCGGGGCGACAAACATTTCTCCGCAGAAGAAAGTGGCGTCCGCGGATTTCAGTTCCGTCACCTATCGGGTGCCGGCAGCCTGTTTGAGAGTGGCCTTCATCGGGCCAGATACGGCCAGTCATTCCGCGGCCTGGGTAGAGGCCGCAAAAAGTCAGGCCGGATATGAAGCGATTCTGGTCGGCGCAAAAGCGTTAGCCGGAAGCTGTTATGAGCTTTGCACTAAGCCCGCGTTGATGCACGACGTCAAGCAAGAGTTCAGGCGGGCGCTGGAAGAAAGCCGGAATGGATAGGCGGTGAGGCTAAAACCAGACGGGATTTATCGGGATTTCTGAACCTTGAATCTTCTGATGTTCGCGCTTCTCAGCCCGGCTCTTTCAGGCTTGCCAAACACACGGGATGGAGCAGTAAACAAATCGATCTTAAAACGAGGAAATTCAAATGGAAAAGATAGCGCATAGCGTCCTGTTCGCGGCATTCATGCTGCTCGGAATCAATGCTTACTCCGACGAGTTGAAATTGGTGACTCTGGAGTTTCCTCCGTACGAATATTCAGAAAATGGTGAAATAAAGGGATCGGCGGTTGAAGTTGTCAAGGAGGCCTTCAAACGCATGGGTCAGCCAATCAAGATCAATGCGTACCCATGGGCCAGGGCCATCAAGATGGTTGAAGGCGGTGAAGCCGACGCGATATTTACTCGCCTTGCCGGTTGACCGGTGTATAGGCCCGTAAGCCAATATCCACGGGCATCCTGAGATGAGCACTGCCAGGGGCGTTTATCCATACGCTTCTCGGCGCTGCCATGGCGTAGAACGCCATTTCATACGGGTCACAGGGCGATTGTTGCTCTGCTGCCTGGATCTAGCACAGGCTTCGACCGGCTTGGCGCGAATGAGGTTTGGGTGTTCGCCCGAAACGTGAATGCCCGTTCGCCTGAGCTAAGCGTCGATAGCGACGAGTTCGCGCACGTAGCGCTGCCAGTTCTCGACGTAACGCTCTGCACTCCCGGTGAGGCGGGCGACTTCCTCGTCGGTCAGTTCGCGGATAATCCTCCCCGGCGCGCCGACGACCAATGAACGTTCCGGGATGGCCTTGCCTTCGGGGATCAGCGCGTTGGCGCCGATCAGGCAGTTCTTGCCAATTACCGAACGGTTGAGCAAGGTCGCGCCCATGCCGATCAGGCAGCCGTCGCCAATCGTGCAGCCGTGCAGGATTACCCGATGGCCGACGGTAACATCGCGGCCGATGGTCAGATGCAGGCCGGGGTCGGTGTGCAGAACCGAGCCGTCCTGAATATTGCTGTTTTCGCCGATGATGATCTTGTCCGTGTCACCGCGCAGGGTGGAGTTCCACCAGATCGAGACGTTTCGGGCCAGAAAAACCTGGCCAATGACGGCGGCGTTGGGGGCGATCCAGCTTTGCGGATCGATTTGCGGGGTGTGTGTTCCGAGACTATAGATGGGCATGATGAGTAGGGAGAAGTGGGTCGGTTGGTTACTGATAGCGCAGCGCTTCAATCGGATCAAGCGCCGCCGCTTTGCGGGCGGGATAAAAACCGAAGAATACGCCCACCCCGGCAGCAACGGTGAAGGCGACGAGTACCGAACCACCTGAAATGACAATCACCATGTCGGTGATGGCGTTGACGCCCAGCGCGCTGCCGATGCCGAGGATCAGGCCGATCAGGCAGCCGGCGATGGAAATCATGATGGCTTCGAGCAGAAACTGGGCCAGGATGTCTTTCTGGCGTGCGCCAATGGCCATGCGGATGCCGATTTCCCGTGTCCGTTCGGTGACCGAAACAAGCATGATGTTCATGATGCCGATACCGCCGACGAGTAGTGAGACCGAGGCGATGGCGCCGAGCAGCAAGGACATGACCCGGGTGGTTTCGGCGGCAGAATCGGCAGCCGCCGCAAGATTGCGGATGTAGAAATCATTGTCCGTGTCTTCGCGCAGGCGATGGCGCTGGCGGAGCAGGGCAGTGACCGATTTTTCGACCGCCGGCATGACTTCAGCCGAACTGGCCTGCAGCACGATGGTGCGCACCGAACCGGCAAACGGAACGCCGAAAACCTTGCGCTGCGCGGTGGTCAGCGGAATGATGATGGTATCGTCCTGGTCGCGGCCATCGAGGTTCTGTCCCTTGGCACTGAGGGTGCCGATGATGACGAAGGGCGTTTGCCGGATGCGGATCGTTTTGCCGACCGGGTCTTCGCCGGGATCGAACAGATTTTCAGCCGCCGTCTTGCCGATCAGCGCGACCCGCGTAGCCGAGCGCACGTCGGAGTCGTCGAACGGGTAGCCGCTGTTCAGCGTCCACGCGCGGGCGTCCAGATAGGACGGCGTGGTGCCGACGACGTAGGCGCTCCAGTTCTTCGAGCCATAGACGAGTTGTTGCGTCCCCTGATGCACCGGGGCGACGTGGGTGATGTCTTCCAGTTCGGAAATGGCTTCGGCATCCGCCACATTCAGCGTCGGGCCGAAGCCGCTGCCGGAACGGACGCCGCCGGGGTTGGTCGAGCCGGCGATCACGATGTACAGATTGCTGCCCATGGTACTGATCGTCTGTGCCACGGCGTATTGAGCGCCCTGGCCGATGGCCATCATCAGCACCACTGAGCCGACGCCGATGACCATGCCAAGCATGGTCAGCGCCGTGCGCATCCGGTTGCAGCCCATGGCGTGCCAGGCTTCTCCGAGCATCTGGCCTAGCATGTTCCGGCGCTCCGTGGCGTAGGCAGGTCACTGACGATGTGGCCGTCGAGGAAGCGCACCTGCCGTTTGGCGTGGGCCGCGATATCCGCTTCGTGCGTGACGAGGATGACGGTGATGCCTTCGTCGTTGAGTTGCCCGAAGAGCGTCATGATGTCCGCGCTGGTATGGCTGTCGAGGTTGCCCGTCGGCTCGTCGGCCAGGATCAATCGCGGGGAGTTGATCAGTGCGCGAGCAATGGCCACGCGCTGCTGCTGGCCACCGGAGATGCGGGCGGGCAGGGACTGCGCATAACCTTCAAGGCCGACCTTGGCAAGCATCTCGCGGGCCCGTTCACGGCGCGCTCCGCGTTCGACGTGCGCGTAGACGAGCGGCAGGGCGACGTTGTCTTCAAGGGTGCTGCGCGGCAGCAGGTTGAAGCCCTGGAAAACGAAGCCGATGGTGCGGTTGCGCAGGATGGCGAGCTCGTCGCTTTGCATGTGGCCGACATTGCGCTCGACAAGGTAGTAGTCGCCTGTGGTCGGCGTGTCGAGGCAGCCGAGCAGATTCATGAAGGTCGACTTGCCGGAACCGGACGGCCCCATGATGGCGACGAATTCGCCGCGATTGATCGTCAGGTCAACCCCTTTGAGCGCAGGAAACAGGCCGGCCGCAGTGACATAGGATTTGCCCAGCCCGGCGACGCGGATGACAGCCTCGGACATCAGAACAGCCTCATGCCCACGCTGCTGGGTTTGCCGTTGACGCTGGACGGATTGTCGCCGATTACCACGCGGTCGCCCGGTTTCAGGTCGCCGCCCGAGACTTCCGTGTTGCGGTTGTCGGTAATGCCGAGCTGGATGCTGACCGGCTTGAGCTGCTTGCCGTCGACCACATAAACCGTTCCGCCGTTGCCGTCGCGTTTTTTACCCTTGCCTTCGCCCTGGCGTCGTTGGTCGCCTGCCGGCGGGCCGTTTCGTGCCGGGCCGTCAGCCGGTTTGTCGGTGGTTTTCTCGTCACCGTCGGCCGGTTTGAAGCGCAGTGCGGCGTTGGGCACCA
>JANNNT010000184.1:0-1804 GCA_031398685.1 Rhodocyclaceae bacterium
CCGGTCAAGTTCGCTGCTGAGCACGCCCGGGCCACGATCCTCGACGCGCACGCTCACCGCGTCGTCAGACACGGTTAGACCGATTCCCGCCCATCCTCCGACGGCGGCATGCGTCAGCGCATTGCGCAACAGGTTGTCGCAAACACGGTGCAGCATTTCCGCATCGCCGCAGACCAGCGCCGCTTTCCCGGCATCTTCCGTTAACAAGTGGTATCCCTTGCGCAGTACTGCCTGAATGCGCGGGCGTCCGTCGGACAGAGGCGGCAGTTTGCGGCGGATACTGCTTAAATGAACGTCGCTACTGCGGTCGTAGCGTTGAAAGTGGCGTCCCAACCCCTGTTCGGACAGGATGTTCTTGCTTACGGCCTGTCCCGCCTTCTGCATCAGCACTTCCAGCAGATTGAACTCGGCGTTGGTCAAGGCCAGATTGCTTCCCGACCAGGTTATGCGCCGCTGTGCCGAAAGCAGAACAAGCATCGCCGATGCGCACGCAGTCCGGCTCGGGCGTTTTATCCGCAGCCGGTTTCGGCAGCGTTCGGCGCAGGATGGCGCGCAATCGGGCGCTCAGTTCGCGTGGCGTGCACGGTTTGGACACGTAATCGTCCGCTCCGAGTTCGAGGCCGAGCACCCGGCTTTCCTCGTCGCCTTTGGCGGTCAGCATCAGCACCGGCAGACTGCTCCTGGCGCGGATTCGGCGAAGTACCTCGATCCCGCTGAAGCCGGGCATCATCACGTCGATGACGGCGATATCCGGCTGGACAAGGAAGGCCGATTGCACCGCACCTTCCCCCTCATGGGCAACCGAGACCCTGAAACCATCGTTTTCCAGATAGGCGCGCAGCAGACTCACCAGTTCGACGTCATCATCGACCAGTAGCACGTGGGGTAAATCAGGGGTCAAACTCGCGTCGGGCATGGCGTGATGATAACGGCAGCGGGCAACGGGTGCACTTTTGCTTTACCGGGATTTACACCGGGACCACAGGCGACTGGAGCAGCCGAGAACATCAGGACAACAGGACTTTCAGAATCAACCCCAGCAGCGCGCAGCCCGCGATAACCTGGATCACATTGCGCTTGAAGCGGAAGAGCGCGATCGCGGCCCCCAGGGCGATGAGGGCAGAGATCCCGTCAAAGGCTCCGGCAAAACCTTCGGGCCACAGCACGTGATAGCCGAAGAACACGGCCAGATTCAGGATAACGCCGACAACGGCGGCGGTGATGGCGGTGAGCGGCGCGGTGAACTTGAGATCGTTATGGGTCGTTTCAACCAGTGGGCCGCCGGCCAGGATGAAGAGGAAGGAGGGCAGAAAGGTATACCAGGTAACCAGCGAGGCCGCCACTGCACCGGCAAGGAACAGGTTGTCCGGACCGTAGAGGGCCTGGCCATAAGCGCCGACGAAACCGACGAAAGCGACCACCATGATCAGCGGCCCCGGGGTGGTTTCGCCAAGCGCCAGACCGTCAATCATCTGGGTCGGCGTCAACCATGCGAAATCCATGACCGCCCCCTGATAGACGTAGGGCAGTACCGCATACGCGCCGCCGAAAGTAAGCAGCGCGGCTTTGGTGAAGAACCAGCCCATCTGCGTCAGCGTGTGCTCCCAGCCATAAATCCGGATCAGCGTTGCCGTCGGTATCGCCCACAGCAGCGCTCCGGCGAAGGCGACTTCGAGCAGACGGCGCCATTTGAACACGGCGTGCCCGGGGGTTGGCGTATCGTCGTCGATCAGCGCCGGCCCGAAGGTTTTGTCGCCCTGGTTGTGACTGCCGCCGGCTTTGAAGCGCTCGGGGGCGACACGAC
>JANNNT010000314.1:0-22831 GCA_031398685.1 Rhodocyclaceae bacterium
GAAACAATCAATACAGAGTGCCACCGTTTATGTACCGAGCTGTTTTCCCGAAAATGGCACCTTTGTCATTCGGGCCAAGAGTTTCCTCGGTTTCAAGCGGCTCGTGTTAAGTGGTTGGCGTTTAATCTGATTTGCGCGCTACGGCTCCTGGACCTTTCAGCCGCCGGCTTCAATTTCGGAGCATGCCGGGACTGATGAAGTCCGAATTTCGAGAACCGTGATCATCGGAAAAACCTACCGAACCGACGAATTTTTGAATGTTAAGGGTACTGCTTAACGGCGTGACGGATAGATCTCGCGCCCGGCATCCTTGATGTCGCGCCGCAACTGGCGCCGCTCTTCAGTCGAAAGACGCTGTGGTCGTTGTGCCTCGCCGCCCTCATTTCGCTGAAAATAGGGTCGTCTTTCTTCGCGCGGGTAGCGCGGCGGCTGTTGGTCCTGAGCACCGCCTCTTCGGACTCCTTCGCGAATCTCACGATTGTTCTGTGCATTTGCGTGCGTAAGCGGCATCACCAATGCCAATACAAGCACCGCCGCTATGCCGCCTTTGATCATCCGCTTGACCCAAGCCATCACAGTCCTCTTCTTGCCGTATAAAAAACCCCGCACAACTCTACCCATATTGCACCCTTGCACGATTCATGCAATCACCGCCACCTTTCGAGCAGTCACTGAGCGATTGTGCTCGCCTTATGTAACAAGGGTTCGTGCTATTTGAGGGAAGTTGTAATAATTTGTTTCAGCGAGGGCAATGACGGCGAACAGTTCAGTCGCCACCTCTCAAACCCTGCATGCCAAGCCAAAGGTTTCGACTTCGTCCGAAAGCTCACCGCTGGCAATCAAATATCCGTACGAGAGACCCAGCATATCCGCGACGCCCCCTATCGTGATATTCATCTGGACATAGATGCGGTTAAGTTCGCTGAGGTGGGAAATATAGTCATCGCCGCTGGCAATGATCTGCTCCAACCGCTGGCCGTCCCGCTTAACCCGTGAAAGGCCCTCAGGTCCTGCGCGATGAAGCGTGGTGGTGTCTTCGACGGTTTGCATCAGCCGCGCCAGCATTGCAAAAGAGGCCGTTTCAAAACAGCCGTGCTGTTGCATGGCTGTTCGAAAAACAGGTAGCGCCTCGTCAAAAACAGATGGAAATCCGTTAATGGATTCCAGAACGATTCCGCCTGCATTGAATTTTTTCCTGGCCTGCTGACCGTTTGAAGTTATCTCGCCACCGGTTTTAAAAAAATCCCTGGACAAGGAAGACAGGGTCATGCGAACAGACTGTTCATCCGATGAACTCGCATGCCAGTGCGCAATCAGCAGCATTCCACTCAGGAAAATAAAACCCTTGTGGGTATTGGTTCCCAGATTATCAAGCAGACACTGTTCGGCCCGAATTGCGATATTTTTCTGGAAAACGAAGGGCTCATCATTGGCCAGAGAACAAACAATCTCGTCCAGGTAGTCTGAAACATACGCGATGGATCGCTCCATTATGAGAAGCGACAGGTCGGGATGAGAGCCGGAATCAGCGCGGTCAACGAGCCCCGGTTTCGGGGTCAGGTAGAGTTCCATGTTCGCCCCTTTGACAAGGGAGGCGGCCAATTTCTCAAGTTCTGAAATGCGCGAGCAGTGCATGTGCCTTACCAATGACCTCGGCAAGTGAATGCCGTTTGACCCGAATACACTCGACGGCCGATTGTTTGCAGACAAGGCAGGGGCGTCCAGGAAAACCAAGGCTCGCTCTGTCAATCTGAACACCAACCTTGGAATACACATCCAGATCGATCAAACGCGCGGAAGGATGGCTGGTTTCAAGGTTTATACAGCGCTTTTTTGCCTCAACAGGTTCCCCGTCCAGCGCCATGATCGCGTATGGCCCGAGTACATCCCAAGTGATCCCGGGCGTCACCAAACCGGGGAAACTGATAGTCAGTTCACCCAGCATCCAGAAAAAAATCGCCTCCGAACCGGGAGGCGATTTTTCAATGCCCGGAATATTGAGCGACAGGAAAAGAGTCGTCGAATGCCCTTCGCTCAATGTTTGAGAAAGGGCATCCTGCCTCTTGTCCCGGGCGTCCAGGAGCTTACGGACAGACTTGTCTGACAACGTCAATGATTGAACCGTCACGGTATTCGATCAGACCAACGATCTTATCCTCGAACTCGATGGGCTTCGGAATACCCGTCACAGCGTAAACTTCATCGCGCAACTGACGAATATCCTTGACCGGGGCACGCATTTTGATCAGCGCCTCCTTCAGTTCAGGAAGATTGTCATTAACGGCAATACCCCGCTCGGTAACGATCACGCCCACGGTTTCACCCGGCGTCGTGATCGTCGTCACCTCATCGCGAACGATGGGCAGACGGCCACGGATCGAAGGCGCAACGACGATCGAGACCTTGGCACCGGCGGCCACGTCGCAGTGTCCGCCGGTATTGTGCAGCAGGTAACCCATGGACTCGGTATTGACGTTGACGTTGAAGTTAACGTCGACTTCGGTGGCGCTCAGGATGGCGCAATCGAGGCGATTGACCACAGAGCCGCAGTTGAAGGGGTTGGCATACGTTCCGGCGGTCATTTCCTGGTGTCTCTGGTTACGACCGATGGACTCAACCGCCTTCAGGTCAAAGCACTGAACGTCGAACAAAGCTTCAAACAGCCCTTCTTCGAGCATCTCGACGAAATAGCCGGTAATACCGCCACAACCGAAGCTTCCCTTGACCTTTCCTTTGCGCATCATGTTGCGAACATGCTCGGCAACGGACAGCGAGATCCCGCCCGTACCGGTCTGGAAGGAGAACCCATCCTTGACGTAGCCTGAGGCCTCAATGACCATGGCTGCATATTTTGCAATTTGCAGTCCGATCGGATCGGTCGTCACGCGCGTTGTTGAAGAGACAATCTTTTTGGGATCGCCAAGGCTCGGCACCTGCGCGACAAAATCCACCACTGACTGCGGAATGCCAACGGGTACGGCCGGAAATGGCACCAGGTTGTCCGTCACGGCAACAACCTGGTGTGCATGCTGCGCATCGACTTGCGCATAGCCCAGACTGCCGCAGGCCGAGGGGCCGTAGAAGCCGTTGAAATTGCCGTACTCGTCGCAACACGGTGCGGCCAGGAAAGCCACATCTACCGCGACTTCGCCGGTAATCAGGGAACGTGCCCGTCCGCCGTGAGAACGAACGATAACGGGGCAATCCAGTTCACCCTTTGAAATCAGCTCACCAATCAGGCCGTTGACGCCGCACTCCAGGCCGGTAATCACGCCTTTGCGAATATAAGGAATCAGTTCGGCATGAACAATGTGTATGGAACTCGATGCGATCTTGATGTCGCGAATACCGAGCGCGTCGATTTCCTTGACCAGATCGTTAAGCAGGCGGTCACCATTGCGCAGACTATGGTGCGTCGAGATGGTCATGCCGTCTTTTAGCCCGGACGCGATGATCGCCTCCCTCAGACCACCGACCAGTTTGCTACCGTTGTGGCTTATCCGCCTGATCGCCCGCGTGGAACGTTCAGCGTGCGGTTGCATAGACCACGGGTCGCTGTAGGGAATCAGCTTTTTCCCGGCAAATGTCTCCGGTATCTGCCGTCCCAGACTATTCCGTACCATTGATATCCTCCTCATTGATGACAATGTCCACCATGCCATGGGCACGGGCAGTGTTCAGAACTCGAGCCGCACGCACTACAACCGGCCGGTCAATCATCTTGCCTTTCAGCGAAATAACGCCGGTTCCCATCTCGCGTGCTCGCTTGATGGCATCGATCACCTCAAGGGCGTAATCAACTTCTTCCTGTTTGGGTGCAAACACGTCGTGGATAACTTCAATCTGGCGCGGGTTGATCATGCACTTGCCGGTAAAGCCGAGTTTTTTGATCAATTCGGTTTCCTTGCGCAACGACTCCATGTCATTCACGTCGGCAAAGATGGAATCGATCGCCTGAATGCCAGCGGCTTTTGCCCCCCAGAGCACATTCATGCGCGCATTGAACAATTCCTCGCCTGTCTTGGTGCGGTTGATTTCCATCGTCGCGGTATAGTCTTCCGCACCGAAAGCCAGACCAATCAGGCGATCCGATGCCCGCGCCGTCTTGGCGGCATTGAGCACGCCTTGTGCGGTTTCAATCGATGGCAATATCTTGAAATAACCAACTTTAAGCCCAAGTTCCTCTTCGTATTCGGTGAGCAAGGTATCGAGACGCTCAACGATTTCAGGCGAGTCGGCCTTCGGCAAACGAATGCCGTCAGGCAAAGCCGGTAGCACGGCTTTCAGATCGTCCAACGCCCACTTGGTGTCCAGTCCATTGATGCGGACGAGGACTTCCTTGTTGCGATCCTTGTAATTCTCCAGGAAACGCTTGACCAGAATTCGCGCCGCATCCTTTTCGTTCAAAGGCACGGCATCTTCAAGATCGATCTGGACCGCATCGCACTGAAACAGGGGAATATTCTGCAACATGGATGGCATATTGCCCGGCACATAGAGTAGTGACCGGCGTAACTTGTAGTCAGCCATCGATTTACTCCTCAGCAAAGAATATGGTCGGCGTACCGCCGGATTTCGAAAGGTGCCTTTCGATGCCCTCGACCACCAGTTCGGTCAGAACGATCTCGCAGGTAGCGAACACCTCCGCGTCTTGCAGGTGTCCACCGACCACATCGCCGGTGGATTTGCTGGCCATGATGTGCAGGTGGCAATCAAGGGCATCCGTCGCGCTGGGAACAATATTACCGGTAAGGCCCAGCAACTCCAGCGGACCTTCAATCTCGTGCGGAATAAGGCGAGCCGAGGTGATCGGCAACTTGGCGCCACTCTTGATGTCATTCAGCTTGACGTTCTTGACCGAACCGATGGCGGAGAGAATCACCGCATAGTGAATGTTCTCTTTCAAGATGAATTGCTTGATGCAGTTCACCAGACTCTCGCCGGGAAGTATCTTGACGATGAAACGTCGTCCCTGCGTGTATTCCTTGTACCAGAATCCTTTGGCGTTCATAGCACCCCCCCAGCCCGCTGCAGTGCAGCTTCAAGTCGCGCCTCAATGGCGTAGTCCAGCGCGCCACGGTCGCTAACGCTGATCCGGCCGGAAGCTACGGCACACCGGGCGAGAACCTGCTCAAGCTTGGCGCGAATCAGGTGCTCGAACTGTTTCTTTACCGTGGATTCAATTTCAATAATGAGCTCCTCCGCCGGCTCCACAATGACCATCAGATCACTGGACTGCATGGTGCCGGCCTGCCCTTTCTTCAAAATCTTCATGTGCTTCCTCCAAATAACCTGTTGCAATTCTTTCGGGGGAAATCGATCACTGTGATTTCCCCAGGACAAGTCGATGACTACATGGAATCGATAATTGCATTCAAGGTGGCGCTTGGTCGCATCGCCCGCGCCGTCATCTCGCGATTCGGCAGGTAATAGCCGCCGAGATCAACCGGCTTGCCTTGAACTCCAAGCAGTTCTTCGTTGATCTTCGCCTCGTTCTCTTGCATTTGTTTGGCGACCTTGGCAAATCTGGCCTGCAACTCGCTGTCCTTGGTTTGAGCGGCCAGCGCCTCAGCCCAATACAGGGAGAGATAGAAATGGCTACCCCGGTTATCGATCTCACCAACCTTGCGAGCCGGTGACTTGTTGTTGTCCAGGAACTTGGCAATCGCCAGATCGAGCGCGTCGGCCAGAACCTGTGCCTTGGCATTCTTGAAGGTCACCGCCAGATGTTCCAGCGAGGCACCGAGAGCCGAGAATTCGCCCAGGGAATCCCAGCGCAGATAGTTTTCCTTGATGAATTGCTGAACGTGCTTCGGAGCCGAACCGCCGGCACCGGTTTCGAACAGGCCACCGCCGGCGAGCAACGGAACAACCGACAACATCTTGGCACTGGTACCCAGTTCAAGGATCGGGAACAGATCGGTCAGGTAGTCGCGCAGCACGTTGCCGGTTACCGAAATCGTGTCCTTGCCCTGACGAATACGTTCCAGGGAGAACGTCATCGCATCGTCCGGCGACAGAATCCTGATCTCAAGACCTGCCGTATCGTGGTTCTTCAAATATTTCTCGACCTTGGCAATGACATTTGCGTCGTGGGGGCGGTTCTTGTTCAGCCAGAATACGGACGGAGCACCGGTCGCCCGGGCACGATTGACAGCCAGCTTGACCCAGTCCTGGATCGGAATGTCACGCACGCGGGACATGCGCCAGATATCGCCTTTTTCGACCAAATGTTCGATCAGCACTTTGCCTTCAGCATCCACAACTCGAACCGTGCCGTTGGCGGGAATAATGAACGTAGTCGGATGTGAACCATATTCTTCGGCCTTCTGGGCCATCAGCCCGACGTTTGGAACCGAACCCATGGTCGCGGGATCGAACGCGCCATTCTTCTTGCAGTCCTCGACAATTACCTTGTACATCGTCGAGTAACAGCGATCCGGGATAACCGCCTTGGTATCCTGCAGCTTGCCGTCCTTGTTCCACATCTTGCCGGAGTCACGAATAACAACCGGCATGGAGGCATCTACAATGACGTCACTCGGCACATGCAGGTTGGTGATGCCCTTGTCCGAATCAACCATGGCCAAAGCCGGACGGCTGGCATACACCGCCTGGATGTCAGCCTCGATCTCGGCCTGCTTCGCTTCCGGCAAACTCTTGATCTTGTTGTAAAGATCACCGATGCCCATGTTGGGGTTAACACCAAGTTGCCTGAAGTTTTCGGCGTGCTTCTCGAAAACATCCTTGTAAAAGACTGAAACAGCGTATCCGAACATAACCGGATCGGACACCTTCATCATGGTGGCCTTCAGGTGCAGGGAGAGCAGCAAGCCCTTCTGCCTGGCATCGTCAATCTGATTGGCATAGAACGAACACAGGGCGTTCTTGCTCATGAAGGTGCCGTCGAGGATCTCGCCCTTCAGCGCTTTCAGTTTGTCCTTCAGGACTTTGGTCGAACCATCGGCACCAACGAATTCAATCTTGAATTCACCACCATTTTCCAGAACCACGGACCTTTCATTGCCAAAGAAATCGCCGCTGCTCATGTGCGCGACATGAGCCTTGGAATCCGCCGCCCAGGCCCCCAGCTTGTGGGGGTTCTTTTTAGCGAAGTTCTTGACCGAAAGCGGCGCGCGACGATCCGAGTTACCCTCACGCAAAACCGGATTGACCGCAGAACCCAACACTTTGGCATAGCGAGACTGGATTTCCTTCTCGGCATCGGTTTTGGGTTGTTCAGGGTAATCCGGCAGTTGATACCCCTTGCCTTGCAGTTCCTTGATCGCCTCTTTCAACTGCGGGATCGAAGCGCTGATATTAGGCAACTTGATGATATTCGCTTCGGGAAGATGTGTCAGATCACCCAACTGCGCCAGGCAGTCGGGAACCTTCTGGTCATCACTCATGCAGTCCGCAAAATTCGCAATGATTCTGCCGGAAAGGGAAATATCCCGAGTTTCCACTTCAACACCAGTTCCCTTGGAAAAAGCCTGAACGATGGGCAGCAACGAGTAGGTTGCCAGTGCAGGAGCTTCATCAATTTGAGTCCAGATAATCTTGGATGTTTGCGTAGTCATGCTTTCATCTCTCCGAGTCTATAAAAAATATTCTTCAAAATTTGCTGCGATCAAAACGACTCATCAAACGGTGGGTTCTGATGTGGATTCAGTTCCTCATCCAAGCATCCAGAAAAATCAGCGATCCCGCCCAACAGTACAGCGATTGCACTCCATTCGTCTGAGCCATCGAAACTTATTACCCCTGGTTGGCAACCAGGATTCTTGTCGAAAGCCAGCAACAAACCATATTTCGACACGATCACAATCACCAAGCGGACTGTAATAACTTGATTCGAAAAAATCAAATGCCGGAGACCGCGAATCCCTTGAGCACCTAGTGTTAGAGTTTATTTTTACTGGGTTTTGTTGTGGGGGCAAACGATGTATGTTCACAAGATTGTGCGATTTTGGAATAAACCTTTAGAAAAACAGAAACTGGCGGCATAGACTACCCACCCCATCAGCCAGCTCGATGCGCTACGGTTTAACGTCCCGCTGCAGTTGCCTTCTGATGGGCTCGGCTTCATCGCTCAATAGAAATGCGAGGGTAGTTGCTGGAACGTACTCCTTCAAATGTTCAACTTCATTACGCGCCAGCAACGCTCTAACCTGAGAGGCACTGATTACCCCGGATGCAGTCTCTTTACGCTCAATGACCACAAACTCGATTCCATAAACCGGCAGGATATGTTTCATCGTGTCGTTATAGCTGTCCGTCAGTTTGCAGCACGGTTCGGTACCCACAAAGCGCCGGGTGATGCCGAAGTACGGGGCGATCCGGGAGGAAAACAGGGTGACATCCAGTTCCATCTGGATACGCGCGACCGGATCGTCCTTTTTGAGAAAGTAGGTGGGAAAAGTAGCGGCGCTGACAAGGTAACGCGAGGTATCCAGAACAATCACATTGCTGATATCGCGCACCCCTTCCTTTACCAGACGGAAGCGGACATCAAAAGGGAACAGTGAGCGTTCTTCGCGCACAACGAAGAGGTACAGATTGTCCACCTGCCTCGCGGCGCTTTCTACCAGATGGCGATGACCGAAGGTAAACGGATTGCAGTTCATGACGACGGCACCATTCAGCCCCTGTCTGATCAATGACTTGTTCGACGAAAGCCAGTCTTTAAGGCCTTTACCATATTCCAGAAGCGCCACCTTCCCCTGGCTGGCCAGAAGCGAGAAATTCAGCGCCTCAAAAGTCGTTGCATATTCGGGTTTTGTAAAGATGAAAAACGACTCGAAACCCGCTGCAAATCCACTTGAAACCAGCGCAGTCACGATCTCGCCGAGAAGTGGTCCACCCTGGTGAGACGGATCCACCGCCAGCATCTGCAGGATATTTCCAGACCGTGCTCCCACGGCGATAAGTTCGCCAGATTCATGGATGCCATGGATTTCGTCGAAGCTCTCTTCGAACGTGAGTTCATTTCGCTCGATAAGTTTTCTTGCCGCCGCGATGTCGGCACTGGATGTCATTTCTGCAATCACGACGACACCTCTCCAATAAGTTCTTGCAAGCATTCTAATGAAAACAAAAACGGTTCTCGATAATCTTTATGTATAGACAACTGCACTACTTACCAAATAATTTTACGGCAGGTGTAGTAACAAACGCTGCAAGCCATTTGATACGAATTTCCAATTCCGAACAAACCAACCGGGTGGGTCATGTATGGACCAACAACGCTGGATGTGCATTCCCCTGCTCGCAAATGCAGCGCAGATCCTGATCGGATGATCACTCGGCACCGACACGCGCCGACCATGCAGGGCCGGTTCTCAGCAGTATGACTTTTCCTCGTCTCTCTCACCATGTAATAAACACCCCCTCCCGCAAAGAAAGCTTTCCGGTTACGATTCGCTCATGGCTGAACGAAAAATCCTCGTCGTCGACGACGACAAAAGACTGCGCGACCTCCTGCAACGCTATCTCGGCGAGCAGGGGTTTTTTGTCAAGACCGCAGAAAATGCTGAGGTAATGGACAAATCGCTGGCACGCGACACCTTTGATCTGATCATTCTTGACCTCATGCTACCCGGCGAGGATGGACTTTCGATCTGCCGCCGTCTGCGGTCCAACGAACCGCAACAGGCCATCATCATGCTCACGGCCAAGGGTGATGAAATTGACCGCATTGTCGGTCTCGAAATGGGCGCTGACGATTATCTGCCCAAACCATTCAATCCGCGTGAACTGGTCGCCCGCATTCAGGCCGTTTTGCGGCGGCGCGCAACGCTTATACCGGGCGCGCCCACCGGTGAAGAGAAGACGATCGTTTTCAGCGATGTTGAAGTGGATCTGGCCACCCGCACGCTGAAACGAAACGGTGAAATCCTGCCGCTGACCACCGGCGAGTATGCAGTACTCAAGGAGCTGCTTGAACAACCGCGCCAGCCGCTCTCGCGCTACCGATTGATGACCCTGGCACGAGGACGCGAACAAGGCCCTTTCGACCGCGCCATTGACGTGCAGGTCTCCCGTTTGCGCAAGCTGATCGAACCCGATCCAGCCACCCCGCGCTATCTGCAAACCGTCTGGGGCTTTGGCTACGTCTTCATTCCCGACGGTCAGAGTCCGGCAAAATAAGGCTCATCAGAGCGCAACACGTGACGCTGCTTCGTAAAATCGCTCCACGCACGCTGCTGGTACGCACTTTTCTGCTCGTTAGCCTGCTTATTTTTGTTTCCGTCGCCACGTGGCTCACGCTGTTTGGACTGGCCGAACGCGAACCGCGCGCCCGTGAGCTGGCGCAACTTGCCGCGAGTGTGGTTAACCTCACCCAGGCCGCCCTCGTTGCAGCAGATCCGGCCAAGCGACTGGCGTTGCTGAGAGACCTGGCGGAGAGCGAAGGCGTTCATATTTACCCGGCCGAACCAACCGACATCGTCATCGACCTGCCAGATACTTTTTTTTTCCGCGTCATGTACGACACAGCCCAGTCGCAACTCGGGCCGGACACCCGCTTTGCCGGTTCAGTGAATGGGCAAACAGGGATCTGGGTCAGTTTTTCGATTGGTGATACCGACGAGGATGGCTATTGGCTGATGCTCCCCGGCGAACGCGCTGAAAGCGTTTTCCCCTGGCATTGGCTCGCATGGGGAAGCGCTTCACTGGCTCTGGCTCTGCTGGTTGCCTGGCTGATCGTTTCGCGCGTCACCCTGCCGTTGCGTGCGCTGGCCGGTGCCGCTATAGAAGTCGGTCGCGGCAGGCACCCTGAACCCATCCGTGAACGTGGATCCATCGAACTGCAACAACTCGCCAAAGCATTCAACAGCATGTCGGAAAACCTGAAGCGAATCAACGCCGAGCGCGCAGAAATTCTCGCCGGCATTTCGCACGATCTGCGCACGCCGCTGACACGCCTGCGTCTGGAATCGGAAATGTCGATCAGCAACGACGATGCCCGCACTGCGGTCATCGAAGATATCGAGCAAATGGATGCCATCATTGCTCAGTTCCTCGACTACGCTCGCGGCGAAAGCGGGGAACAGGCCGAGCTGGCTGACATTAACGTCGTAGTGACACAGGTCGCTGGCACACAAGGCCGCGCTTCAAGCCTCCCACAAATCACCTTGGGCAAAGTGCCACTCACATTGATCCACCGCCAGGCACTGACGCGCGCACTCGCGAATTTGCTCGAAAATGCTCGCAAGTATGGTGGGGATCAAATCGCGGTGGCAACCCGTTCCGAGAAAGGTGAAATCCTGGTCGAGGTTCTCGACCGCGGCCCCGGAATTCCGGAAAGTGAGATCGAACGTCTTAAGCGCCCCTTCACTCGACTTGAAAGTGCGCGTACTGATACCAGTGGCACCGGGCTCGGATTGGCGATTGTCGAGCGGATCGTCCGCTTACACGAAGGCACATTCGATCTGTTGCCTAGAGATGGGGGCGGTTTGATCGCGAGAATTCGGCTACCGCAACGAAACCGGGCATAAAAAAATCCGCCAGTTCAATGAACTGGCGGACCTTCACCTACAAAAAACCTTTAGTTGTTGATTGCGGCCTGTGCTGCAGCCAGGCGTGCAATTGGCACACGGAACGGCGAGCAGCTCACGTAGTCGAGACCAACGCGATGGAAGAAGTCGATCGAGGCCGGGTCGCCGCCGTGCTCACCGCAAACGCCGAGCTTGATGCCCGGACGAGCCAATTGCCCCTTCTCGACGGCCATCTTCACGAGTTGGCCGACACCCTTCTGGTCGATCGACTGGAAGGGATCCACCTCGTACATGCCCTCCTTGAGATAGTGCGGAAGGAATTTACCGATATCGTCACGCGAGAAGCCGAGTGTCATCTGGGTCAGGTCATTGGTGCCGAACGAGAAGAACTCGGCCTGCTTGCCAATGCTCTCAGCCACCAGCGCGCCGCGCGGGGTTTCTATCATTGTGCCAACCATGAAATCAATGGTGGTCTTGCGCTCGGCAAAAACAGCGGCGGCGGTATCGCGGATAATCCTGGCCTGGTCATTGAATTCACGCACGGTACCCACCAGCGGAACCATGATTTCGACCTTGACATTACGCCCCTGGGCTTTTGCGTTAAGCGCGGCCTCAATGATGGCACGCGCCTGCATTTCCGTAATTTCCGGGTAGCTGATCCCGAGACGGCAACCACGGTGACCCATCATCGGATTCGATTCATGCAGGTCGTCAACGCGGTGCTTGATTTCTTCGTACGAAACGCCCATTTCCTTCGCCATGATGCGCTGATTGGCTTCGTCATGCGGCAGAAACTCGTGCAGCGGAGGATCAAGCAACCGGATGGTGACAGGCAAACCGTCCATTTCAAGGAACAGTCCTTCAAAGTCTCCGCGCTGCATGGGCAGCAACTTGAAGAGTGCACTACGGCGGCCGGCTTCATCGGGAGCCAGGATCATCTCGCGAACCGACTTGATGCGATCACCTTCAAAGAACATGTGCTCGGTACGGCAAAGACCGATACCGACAGCACCGAAGTTACGCGCCACTTTGGCATCCGTTGGTGAATCGGCATTGGCGCGAATGGTCAGACGCTTGTAGCGGTCGGCAAGCTCCATCAGTTTGCCGAAGTCGCCGGAAAGTTCCGCATCCTTTGTCGAAACCTGTCCCTCGTAAACCTGGCCAGTCGTGCCATCGAGCGACAGCCAGTCACCTTCGTTATAAACCTTGCCGCCAACCGTCATCGTGCGCGCTCTCGGATCGACACGCACGGCACCCGCGCCCGAGACGCAGCACTTGCCCATGCCGCGTGCAACAACAGCCGCGTGCGAGGTCATACCGCCGCGTGCAGTGAGAATGCCCTTGGCCACGGCCATGCCCCGCAAATCTTCCGGCGAGGTTTCCTGACGGACCAGAATGACATCCTTGCCCTGTGCGACCCACTCCTCGGCTTCGTCGGCAAAAAAGACGATCTGGCCGGTCGCTGCGCCCGGAGATGCGGGTAGGCCATGTGCGATGGAGGTTGCATTCTTGATCGCCTGGTCGTCGAACACCGGATGCAACAGCTCATTCAGACGATCCGGCGTCACACGCAGCAACGCCGTTTTTTCATCGATAAGCCCCTGATCCAGCATTTCCATTGCAATACGTACCATGGCCGGACCGGCACGCTTGCCGGAACGCGTCTGCAACAGCCAGAGCTTGCCTTCCTGCATGGTGAACTCGATATCCTGCATGTCCTTGTAATGGTTTTCCAGCGCCGTTTCGGTTTTCAGAAGCTGCGCGTAAATCTCGGGCATCAGCTCTTCCAGCGACGGGAACTTGGTGCGCCGATCTTCTTCGCTGACCAGTGCCAGTTCAGCCCAGCGGCGCGAACCTTCGAGAGTAACCTGCTGTGGCGTACGAATACCGGCGACCACATCTTCGCCCTGGGCATTGACCAGGAACTCGCCGTTGAAGATGTCTTCACCCGAACCGGCGTCACGCGAAAATGCCACGCCCGTACCGCTGTTATCGCCCAGGTTGCCGAACACCATGGACTGCACGTTGACGGCTGTTCCCCATGAGCCAGGAATGTCGTTCATCTTGCGGTAGAGAATGGCACGATCGTTGTTCCAGCTTTGGAACACGGCCATCACGGCACCCCAGAGCTGCTCCCACGGGTCGTTCGGGAATTCGCGACCAAGGCGCGTACGTACCAGAGACTTGAACTCGCTGACCATGTGCTTGAGATCTTCAACGCCGAGTTCCGTATCCAGCTCGACGCCTTTCTTCTCCTTGATTTCATCGATGATGACTTCAAAGGGATCGTGATCTTCCTTCGACTCGGGCTTCATGCCCATAACCACGTCGCCATACATCTGGATGAAGCGGCGGTAGGAATCCCATGCAAAACGTTCGTTACCCGATTTTTCGGCCAGACCCTGAACGGCTTCATCGTTGAGCCCCAGGTTGAGAATCGTATCCATCATGCCCGGCATCGACGCACGCGAGCCGGAACGTACAGAAACCAGAAGAGGGTCGGCGGCATCGCCGAATTTCTTGCCCATTTCCTTTTCGACAAACTCCACGCCCAGCTTGACTTCGGCTTCAATAAGTTTGCGCACGCTATCGGCGCCCTGCTCGGTAAAGACGGTGCAGGCTTCCGTACTGATCGTCAGCCCTGGAGGAACCGATATTCCCAGACGACACATTTCAGCCAGGTTGGCTCCCTTGCCACCCAGCAGATTTTTCATATCAGCTGCGCCTTCAGTCTTTGAAGGGCCAAAGACGTAAACAAATTTATTTGACATATAGACCTCAATTTAACGAATAAATGAAAACCCTGCAACCCGAACGCTGTTCGCGATACCTGCGATTAGTCTTAACTCAATTCAGGGCGAATTGACTGCTTGTTTTAACAAGCTTAACGTTCTACGAGCGAGTATACCAAGGATCAATAACTTGCCCTATTTTTGTTGAATTTGCCGGCATTGAAGAGGCGTTCTCAGCATCTGTCATAGACAGAACAGCGTGAAACTACCCTTTGGCGACCCGCTCAATCAGCACAACTGCATCGACCGAAACCCCCTCTTCACGCCCAACGAAACCGAGACACTCGGCAGTTTTCGCCTTGACACTGACGGCGTCTCCAGCAACCTGCAAATCGGCGGAGATATGGGCGACCATCTGCGGGATATGCGCTGCCATCTTGGGACGCTGCGCATTGATCGTCGAATCAACGTTGACAATGCGCCAGCCGGACTGTGCCAGCAGTCCACGCGTGGCACGCAACAGCACCCGGCTGTCGGCACCGCGATAGCGCTCGTCGGTATCAGAAAAATGTCGTCCGATATCGCCCAGCCCCGCTGCGCCAAGCAAGGCATCGATGATCGCGTGCAGCAAAACATCGGCATCCGAGTGACCGAGCAGGCCGTACTCATGGGGAATATCCACCCCACCGATGATCAGCTTCCGACCGGTAACCAGCGCATGAATGTCACTCCCTTGACCAACGCGAATCATGCGCTTCTCCCCCTTTAGAATGAGTTCCGCCAGACGAAGATCGGCGGGGAAAGTGACCTTAAGATTGGTCGCATCGGCGCGCACCAGACGAGGCTTGAAACCGGCGGCTTCCATGGCGCTCGCCTCATCGGTCACGCCGAGACTTCCGGCCAGCGCCTTAAGCAGTAAACCATAGCGGAACATCTGTGGCGTTTGCGCCTGCCACAGGCCATCACGCGTCTCGGTGGCAGCAACCCGTCGGTCAGTATCAGCGCGCTTCAGGGTATCCGCCACCGGCACGGCGAGAATTCCGCCGACCGGATCGTCGGCCAACTCGTCACACAACGCGGCAAGCATCTCCTGCGACAGGCAGGGGCGTGCCGCATCATGCACCAGCACCCAGTCATCGTCAGCCAGAACGCTGGCGACAGCGGACAAGCCGTTTGCCACGCTCTCCGCACGTGTCGTACCCCCGCAGAAAACGGCCTCAAGCTTGGAGCCGAGACAGGTCCAGTCATACGCTCCCCACCATTCGTCGCCGGGAGACAGAACAACCCAGACATGCTCAATTCGTTCGCACTGGCACAGCGCGGCGAGCGCATGATGGATCAATGGTCGGCCGGCAAGCTCAAGATACTGTTTTGGCACTTCAGATCCGAAGCGCGCGCCGCTACCGGCAGCGGGAACAATGGCGTAATGACGTGACATGCCGCCATTCTAGCTTAATCACATCGCCGCCGCGCCGCTTGCATTTGTCCGTGCCCCTTCCATAATAGAGGTCGATGAGGAGTCCGCCATGAACGTGAGTGTGCGTCCTGCGGCCGTTGCCGGAGCTTTCTACCCTGATTCGGCTGCAGCACTTGAAAATATCGTTTCCCTGATGCTGACGGAGGCGCCTAAAGGCGTCTCGTCAAGGCCCAAGGCCATCATTGTTCCCCATGCCGGGTATATCTATTCCGGCCCCGTCGCCGCGTGCATCTACGCGCCGCTCCGGAAACTGAGCGGCACCATCCAGCGTATCGTCCTGCTTGGACCGACACACCGGGTTGCCATCAATGGGCTGGCACTCTCCTCCTGCAAGGCTTTCGCAACACCGCTGGGCATCGTACCGATTGATCAACGGGCGGTTGCCGCCATTGAGGATTTACCTCAGATCGTCTTCAACGATGCCGCGCACGCGCAAGAGCATTCGCTGGAAGTGCAACTGCCCTTTCTGCAGACGGTATTGGGTGAATTTTCACTGCTTCCGCTGGTTGTCGGCCACGCCTCTCCGGAAGTGGTTGCCGAGGTGCTTGAGCGTCTGTGGGGAGGTGAAGAAACCCTGATCGTCGTCAGCTCCGACCTCTCGCACTACCTGCCCTACAACTCGGCTCGACAGATTGACGCGCAAACGGCACAACGCATCCTTGACCTGGATCCGACGATCCATCACCAGCAGGCCTGTGGCGCTTCGCCGGTCAATGGCTTGCTGTTTGCCGCCCGTCAGCACGGCTTGCAGGCACAGCTTATCGATCTACGCAATTCAGGCGACACCGCCGGCGACATGGCACGTGTGGTCGGCTACGGTGCATTCGCCTTCCATGAGGCTGAACGCCATGCCCATTGATCCGCTTGGTTTTACTCTGCTGACCATCGCCCGCAACGCCATAGACAAACATTTCGGGCTGGACGTACGCACCGTAACGCCGCATCCGAAGCTATCACATCCTGGCGCGACATTCGTCACCCTGACGCAGAACGGTCAGTTACGCGGCTGCATCGGCAGCCTTGAGGCCTACCGCCCACTGGCCACCGACGTGGCCGAAAACGCCGTCGCGGCGGCTCTTCGTGACCCGCGTTTTCCACCGCTGACCAACGAGGAACTGGATCATACCCAGGTCGAGGTCTCACTGCTTGAAGCGTCAGAAACGATAGAATTTGTCGATGAGGTTGACGCCATTGCCTGCCTGCGCCCCGGTATTGATGGCGTGATCCTGACGCACGGCAGTCGGCGTGCCACCTTCCTGCCGCAAGTCTGGGAATCACTGCCAGATCCCCAGCGATTCATGACCCGGCTAAAACTAAAGGCCGGATTGCCGGTCAACTTCTGGGACGAAGAAATAACCCTCGCCCGCTATGGTGTACAAAAATGGAAAGAAGCGTGAAAACCCCTGAATCAGCGCATCCCGCGCGCTGGTGGCACCGCATTGAAGGTGATCGCATCCAGTGCGATCTCTGCCCGCGTGATTGCAAACTCCATGAGGGCCAACGTGGCGCCTGTTTTGTTCGTCAGAACATTGGCGAACAAATGATTCTGACCACCTATGGCCGCTCCTCCGGATTCTGTATTGACCCGATTGAAAAAAAGCCGCTCAACCATTTCTATCCGGGATCTTCGATTCTTTCCTTCGGCACGGCGGGCTGCAACCTCGCCTGCAAGTTCTGCCAGAACTGGGACATCTCGAAATCAAAGGACATGGATCGCCTGATGGATGCCGCCAGCCCGGACGGCATTGCCGGTGCAGCGGCGGCCTATGGCGCACAATCAGTAGCCTTCACCTACAACGACCCGGTCGTCTTTGCCGAATACGCCATCGACACCGCAGTGGCCTGTCGCAAGCAGGGCGTCAAAACGGTGGCGGTCACCGCCGGCTACATTCATCCGGAACCGGCCAAGGAATTCTACGCCGTGATGGATGCGGCCAACGTCGATCTCAAGGCCTTCACCGACGCGTTTTACGTCAAGCTCTGTGGCGGACACCTGCAACCGGTGCTCGACATTCTTTCCTACATTCACCATGAAACCGAGTGCTGGCTGGAAATCACCACCTTGCTGATTCCCGGAAAGAACGACTCCGCCAGCGAGATCAAGGCGCTCTCCGATTGGGTCGCACGTGAACTGGGGACGGATGTTCCCCTGCACTTCACCGCTTTCCACCCCGACTGGAAAATGGATGACTTGCCGAACACTCCGCCATCCACGCTCACTCATGCCCGGCGCATCGCCATGGAGGCTGGCCTGCATTACGTGTATACCGGCAATGTGCACGACACCGAAGGCGGCACCACCTTTTGTCCGGCGTGCCACGCGGCACTGATCGAACGCGACTGGCACACCATTCGTCACTACGATCTGCCCAACAATGGCCATTGTCCGCATTGCCAGACCCAGATTGCCGGGCGCTTCGGAAAATTCGGCAAACCGTTCGGGGCCCAGCGCATCCCGATCAGGCTCGCACGGCGATGATCGACAGCACTCCTGACGGGTTCGGCATACCGGTTTCCGTCCCCTCCGAGCATGGCTTGCTGCACGGACAACTGGCGCTACTGCCCGACGCCCCGGGAATTATCGTGCTGGCTCACGCCACCATGGCACTGGATGCGCGCGAGGAGCTACTGGCCGGCCTATTTCGCCATGCCGGCCTCTCCACGCTCAGCGTTGATCTGCTGGCGCGCCAGGAAGAGAATTTCCCCGATGTGCACAACAATGTTTCCCTGCTCGCCAAGCGACTGCTCGACTTTCTCGGCTTGATCAAGAACCGGATGCAGCTCGGCGAAATCCAGATGCAGCCGTTGGGCCTGTGTGCCGCCAACGCCACATCACCCGTTGTCGTGCGTGTGGCGGCCCTGCGCGATCACGACATTGCTGCCATTGTCTGCCGCGGCGGGCTGATCGATCTTGCCGGCATGCTTTACCTGCGCTCGCTCGAATCGCCCCTGCTCCTGCTGGTTGAAGAAACGGATGCACTGCACATCGCGAGCAACCGCCGGGCGTTGCTGGAAGTACCCTGCCGCAAGGAGCTCAAACTCATCCCGGAAATCGGCATTGACTACGTCACGTCGGTCGGGTTTGAATTTTCCGCTCGCCAAGCCATGCAATGGTTTGTTGAACACTTTGACAAAGCCGAACCCATATCGCCATAAGCGTACGCTTCTGATACCCCGGAACGATTTCTTAGTCGAACAAACCCGGCTGAAGCGGAGCGAGATTTTTACGTTTGACCGTGAACCTTACCGGTAAACCGCTACGCCCGATAGCTTCAACAACCATGCGATCAGCGCAGGTCTCGGCAACAATGCGCACATTATAGCCGCCACGCGCGAGCCGGCTGGCGCGGCCGACGTACGTTGCAACACTGCCAATTTGGGGAAGCCAGGTCGATTTTTTTCGAGCCATTGCGTTGAAACGATCCGAATATGCCTGATGTCTATTTTATCAGTCGGCCGAAGAAAGCACCACGAATGCTCTCTCCGACCTTAAATAGAGGGTGCTCACCGTATATAATGCATGGTTTGTCACTCACTCTTCGGAACACCATGGAAGCAGAACAACTCAATATCATCGCCAACCGACTCGTGGATCTCGCTCAGCGCGCCACCGAGTTGCGGAGGTATCTTTGACTACGATCACAAGTTTGATCAGTTAAGCGCCGTTAACCGCGAACTCGAAGACCCGAAAGTCTGGGATAACGCGGATCGCGCACAGGAACTCAGCAAGGAAAAGAAATCACTGGAGAACGTCGTATTGACGCTCGACCGCGTAGACGACTGCCTCAAGGATGCCGACGAGTTGTTTTCGATGGCGCGCGAAGAAAGCGACGACGACACGCTGAATGCCGTTTCCGCCGATGTTGACGGAATCGAAAAGGAAATCGCCACGCTCGAATTCCGCCGCATGTTCAACAATCCGGCCGACCCGCTCAATTGCTTCGTCGATATTCAGGCTGGTGCAGGCGGTACCGAAGCCCAGGACTGGGCGTCGATGCTGCTGCGCATGTACGTCAAATACGGTGATCGCAAGGGCTACACCGTCGATGTTCTTGAAGTTTCCGATGGCGACGTTGCCGGGATTAAAACAGCGACGATCAAGCTCTCCGGCGACTACAGTTTCGGCATGTTGCGCTCTGAAACCGGCATCCACCGTCTGGTTCGCAAATCACCGTTTGACTCGAACGCGCGCCGCCATACCAGCTTCTGCTCGGTCTTCGTGTATCCGGAAATCGACGACTCGTTTGAAATCGACATCAACCCGGCCGATCTGCGTACCGACACCTACCGCGCCTCGGGTGCGGGTGGTCAGCACATCAACAAGACGGATTCTGCAGTGCGCATCACGCACATTCCGACCGGAATTGTCGTGCAGTGCCAGAATGACCGTTCGCAGCATCGCAACCGCGCCGAAGCGATGGCCATGCTCAAATCGCGCATGTACGAAGCTGAAATCCGCAAACGCCAGGCCGACCAGCAAAAACTCGAAGACGCCAAGACCGACATCGGCTGGGGACATCAGATCCGCTCCTACGTGCTCGACCAGTCGCGCATCAAGGATCTGCGCACCAACGTCGAAGTCGGCAACACGCAGAGCGTGCTTGACGGTGATCTCGACCAGTTCATCGAAGCCAGCCTGAAACAGGGCGTATGAGCTTTTAGCAACCAACTTCCCCCTTCTTCAAATCTTTGATTGCGAGACACCATGTCCGAACAAACCAATCCGCCGACCAAGGTCGCAGAACCCGACGAAAACCACATCATCGCCGAGCGCCGCGTCAAGCTTGCCGAATGGCGTGCCACCGGCAAAGCCTACCCCAACGATTTTTCACGGGAAAACACCGCCGGAAAAATTTCCGAGGTGTACGAGTCCAAGTCCGGCGAAGAGCTTGAGGCGGCTCCGGTTGAAGTCAAGATTGCCGGGCGCATCATGCTCAAGCGTGTCATGGGCAAGGCCTCCTTCATTACCATTTCCGACGTCTCGGGCCGCATCCAGCTTTACATTGCGCGCGACAAGGTCGGCGAAGAAACGTATGCCACCTTCAAGCGCTGGGATATCGGCGACATCATTGGTGCCATCGGCACCCTGTTCCGCACCAAGACGGGCGAACTGACCGTCCAGTGCTCGGAAATCCGGCTGCTCGCCAAGTCGCTACGCCCGCTGCCTGAAAAGTTCCACGGCCTCACCGATCAGGAACAGAAGTACCGCATGCGTTATCTCGACCTGATCATGAACGAGCAGTCGCGCTTCACCTTCGTCGCCCGCAGCCGCATCGTGCAATCGATCCGCAACTACATGACCAGCCACGGCTTCCTCGAAGTCGAAACGCCGATGATGCACCCGATTCCCGGTGGCGCGTCGGCGCGCCCCTTCAAGACGCACCACAATGCGCTGGATATGGAACTCTTCCTGCGCATCGCACCGGAGCTGTACCTGAAGAAACTGGTCGTTGGCGGTTTCGAAAAAGTCTTCGAGATGAACCGCAACTTCCGCAACGAAGGCATGAGCCCGCGGCATAACCCCGAATTCACGATGATGGAGTTCTACGAGGCCTACACCGAATACCGCAAGCTGATGGACTTCACCGAAGGACTGTTGCGCCACGCGGCACGTGAAGCGCTGGGCACCGAAGTCTTCGTCTATCAGGGACGCACGCTTGACCTGTCCAAGCCTTTCGACCGGCTGACCATGGTCGAAGCGATCCGCAAATACTGCCCGCAATACACGCTCGAACAATTGAATGATGCCGAGTGGCTCATTCAAAAACTCACCGCGATGAAGGCTGAGGTCAAGAAGGGAACGGGACTGGGCACGCTGCAATTGCTGATGTTCGAAGAAACGACCGAAGCTGATCTGTGGGACCCGACCTTCATTATCGACTACCCGGCCGAGATCAGCCCGCTGGCCCGCAGCAGCGACAGCAATCCGGAGGTCACCGAGCGCTTTGAATTGTTCATCGTCGGCCGCGAGATTGCCAACGCCTTCTCCGAGCTCAACGATCCGGAAGACCAGGCCGCGCGCTTCCTGGAACAAGCCAAAGCCAAGGACGCCGGCGACGAGGAAGCCATGTATTACGACGCCGACTACATCCGCGCCCTCGAATACGGCCTGCCCCCGACCGGCGGCTGTGGCATCGGCATCGACCGCCTGATCATGCTGCTCACGGACTCGGCCAACATCCGCGATGTAATCCTCTTCCCGCAGATGCGCCCTGAGTGATGCACGTCAGTACATCATGAAGAAGTACTACTCTTGGGGTGCGCCCTGAGTGATGTACGTTGGGTTAGCCTGAAGGTCCAGCGCTTCGTAGTCACTACATGACGCTGTATCGCCCATCCCTATTGAGTTCGGTCGTTATCAGTCGGTTTTATTGGCTTCTATTTGTAGTCACTAAATAGACTTTACAATGGGCGATTTATTGTCTATTGTTATGGACATGGCCAAGCGTACCGGAACCGCCCAGGTCGTCACCACGACCCGCAAGTACAAGGATCGGGTTTATCACACGCATCTGTTGCGTCGCAGTTACCGAGACGGTGGCACCGTCAAGAACGAGACGCTGGGTAATCTTTCGCATCTGCCCGAGGCGCTGGTGGACATCATCCGCCGCTCGTTGCAAGGCGAGACCTTCGTGCCGCTGGCGCAGGCGTTCGAGATCTCCCACTCACGTGCACAAGGTCATGTGGCGGCCGTGATGACAACGATGCAGCGCCTGGGATTCGCGTCGCTGATCGCCGCCAACCCGTGCCGCGAGCGTGACCTGGTGCTGGCCATGGTCGCCTCGCGCATTGTCGCCCCCCAGTCCAAACTGGCCACCACTCGCGAGTGGCACACGACGACGCTGGCCGAGGATTTTGCCGTGGCCGACGCGAGCGAGGACGATCTCTACGCGGCCACGGACTGGTTGTTGCTGCACCAGAGCCGCATTGAGAAGAAGCTTGCGGCGCGTCATTTGAGCGAGGGCGGCTTGGTACTCTACGATCTCTCCTCCAGTTATTTCGAGGGAACGACCTGTCCGCTGGCCAAGCGCGGCTACAAGCGCGACGGCAAACACGGTCTGTTGCAGGTCAACTACGGATTGCTTACTGATCTCCGGGGGTGTCCGGTGGCCGTCTCGGTCCAT
>JANNNT010000218.1:0-5264 GCA_031398685.1 Rhodocyclaceae bacterium
CTACGACAACACTTGAGTTTTTCGTGCATGGCTCGCTTTGCGTGAGCTATAGCGGCCTGTGCAACATCAGCCACGCCCACACCGGGCGCAGCGCGAACCGGGGCGATTGCTCCCAGGCTTGCCGGCTGCCCTACTCGCTGACCGACCAGGAAGGCCTGATCATTGCTGAAGACAAGCACCTGCTGTCAATGAAAGACAACGATCAGAGCGACAATCTGCGTGCGCTGATCAACGCCGGCATCAGCTCCTTCAAGATCGAAGGGCGGCTAAAGGATCTTTCCTACGTCAAGAACATCACGGCGCATTACCGCCAACAACTCGATGCAATCATGCAGGATCTTTCGGGCTATCGGCGCACTTCATCTGGCTGCAGCACCTTCCTTTTTACCCCGCAGCCGGAGAAAACATTCAATCGCGGTTCGACCGATTACTTTGTGCAAGAACGCAAGACCGATATCGGTGCCTTTGAGACCCCAAAATTCGTTGGCGAAAAAATTGGCGAGGTCATCCGGCTCGGCCGCATCAGTTTTGACGTTAGCAGTGAAGCACCACTGCACAACGGCGACGGAATCACCTACTACAACGCTGGTCACGAGCTCGCCGGCATGCGCATCAATGTTGCCGAACCGGTCGGCTCGGGCTACCGCCTCTCCCCGGCACTCTTCGAAGGCAAACTCCCGGGCGATCTGCTGGTGGGCACCACAATCTACCGCAATCGCGATCAGGCGTTCGAGCACCAACTGGAGAAAAAGTCGGCCGAGCGTCGTATTCCGGTACATCTTTGCTTTGAGGAAACAGCGAACGGTTTTGCCCTGGGCATCACGGACGATCAAGGCATCCGCGCTCGCGCCGACCTTCCACACGCCAGAGAAGCCGCGCAGAACACCGAGCGGGCGCTGGGTACCCTGCGCGAAAACCTGGGCAAACTTGGCAACACGATTTACCGCGCTGAACAGGTTGATCTGGCGATCAGCGCCGCCTGGTTCATCCCGGCCTCCGCGCTCAATTCACTGCGCCGTGAAGCCGTAGAAGCTCTGGATGTGGCCCGCATCGCCGCCTACCAACGGCCCGAACGCCGCATCCCGATTGAACCTCCGGCGCCCTACCCCGAAGACGCACTGAGCTATCTGGGCAACGTCTTCAACGAAAAGGCGCGCGCCTTCTATGAAAAACACGGCGTCAGCGTCATCGAGCCCGCCTACGAGTGCCATGAAGAAAAAGGCGACGTGTCGCTGATGATCACCAAGCACTGCCTGCGTTACAGCTTCAATCTCTGCCCCAAACAGGTCAAGGGTATCCGCCCGGACCCGATGGTCCTGATGAATGGAAATGAAAAACTAACCTTGCGCTTTGACTGCAAACCCTGCGAAATGCACGTCATCGGCAAGTTGAAAAAGAACCGGACGATTCAGATGACCGTCAAGTAACAAACTTAGTAGTGCGGGGGAATCTCATCGCGCAGATTGCGTGGCTCGGCGGGTTCTGGAGTGGCCTGCATCTGCCCATAAAGCAATCTAAGTTGCGCTTGCAACAAATCGATCTGCTGTTGCTGCCGATACACCGTACGGTTGAGTTCCTCAACCAGATCCTCGGTCAGGCTTGTCTTGATTTCCAGCTCGGTCAGGCGGTCTTTCATGAATTGGACTTTCAGGTGCTAATGGTGAGTAGCGTGTCGGCAGAATACCGTGCGGCGCAACGTAGCATGATCCCAAGCCGACAGACTATACTTCCAAAGTCATCAGAATAAGGATAGCGAAATGTCGCTCGTACCTTGCCGCGCTTGTGATCATCAGGTTGACACTTCGGCACTTGCTTGCCCCCAATGTGGCGCCACAGATCCGGCAAAGAGAATCAGCCGCCAGCAACGAAATATAATCAGCTTTGTCATTCAGTTGATCGTCTGGCTCACGCTGCTCGGCTTCGGCGGCTGGTATGTATGGAACACCGTGGTTCCCATGGCCAAGCAGTATATCGTCGCCAAGCCGCAAAACGATCCGGCACCGGCACCGCGCTAGTAAGCGCTTATTCCGCCACCGGCTCCCGGGTTTCAATTTTCGCTTTGAGCATCACGCTGCGCGTCTCGGGCGTTTCCAGACTGACCCGGCCGAGCTTGCCATCGCGGTAATCCTGCAACAGCACAATCGATGCTTTTTCGAAGTCGGGCTCGCCACCGCGCATGAGCAAGGCACGTCGCTTGGCGACGCCTTCAACGACGGCCACACCATCCAGCCCCTCAACCGCGAAACCATAACGCGCAGCGAGCAAGGCCGGATAGCGCGCCAACAAGAGATCCGCCAGAAAAACAGCCACTTCCTCGTCAATAATGGCGTTACGGCCAACGGCATGACTCGCCGCGAGCATCAGTCCATCACTTGGATATTCGATTTTTGGCCACATCAGACCCGGCGTATCGACAATCGAATGCCGGACGCTGATCTGGTGGATCTGCTGCGATTTGGTTACCGCCGGCTCATCGCCAACCTTGGCAATCTTGCGTTTGACCAGCGCATTCATCAGCGTCGATTTCCCGACGTTGGGAATCCCCATGATCATCATGCGCAACTGCTTGGTGTTGTCGTTGCGATGTGGCGCAAGGCTCTGGCACAGTTTAGGAAGGCGCGCCACTTCAGTGTGACTCTTGCTGGAGATCGCCACGGCCTTCACACCGGGTTGCTGGTTATAGTAGGCGAGCCAGGCTTTGGTCACTTCAGGATCGGCCAGATCGGATTTGTTCAGCACTTTTAAACACGGGCGCTGCCGGTGCAGGCGCAGCTCGCGCACGATCGGGTTGGTGCTGGCTTCAGGCAGGCGAGCGTCCAGCACCTCGATCACCACATCGGTTGACGCCATCGTCTCGGCGGCCTTTTTGCGTGCCGAGGTCATGTGACCGGGATACCACTGAATCGCCATGAAGAATCTTTGCCTATTGAAAGGCGGCCATTATCCCATTTGTTCGACCGCTCAAGGTCATTGCGTCTAAAATGCCCGTTTATTGCGGTTTTTTTGACTGCGCAACAGGAAACTCGTGCCGCTCATCCCCGAAATCAAGCCCGAACAGTCCATCGAGTTACTCAAGGAACTACACATCCTGACGCGCGACGGAAAGATCAATCAGGACAGTCGCCGCAAGCTGAAACAGGTGTATCACCTGTTCCACTTCATTGAACCGCTGCTCGCGGAATTAAAAGAAGAAGACGCAAATCTTACCCTGGCCGACCACGGCGCCGGCAAATCCTACCTTGGCTTCATCCTCTACGACCTGTTCTTCAAAGCCACGTCTGGCGGCCATATCTTCGGTATCGAAACACGTCCCGAACTCGTCGAAAAATCCTGTGAACTGGCGCAGCGCCTCCATTTCGAGCGGATGAGCTTCCTTAATCTCACCGTTGAAGACTCAATCCATTCTCCTGCACTACCGTAACTAATCGACATCGTCACCGCGCTGCACGCCTGCAATACGGCGACTGACGACGCCATCCGTTTTGCCCTGCACAAGCAGGCGAAATTCATCGTACTTGTTCCCTGCTGCCAGGCCGAAGTCGCCGCCGTGCTGCGCAAAAACAAGAACGACTCGTTTTCGAAAACACCGCTTTCGGAACTCTGGCGCCACCCGATTCACACCCGCGAGTTCGGCAGCCAGCTGACCAACGCCCTGCGTTGTTTGCAGCTAGAGGCGCACGGCTATCAGGTGACGGTAACCGAGCTGGTCGGCTGGGAACATTCTATGAAAAACGAATTGATCATTGCCCGAAAAACCGGCCTGGTGCGTAAAAACGCCGAAACGCGGCTGGATGAGATTCTGCACGAACTGAATCTTGACGAATTGCACGATCGATTCATTTTTTCCGAGAAAAGCAGCTAAGCGCCACCATCAGAACAAAGGAAATCGTGTGGAAAACTGGATCACCCGTATCGTCGCCATCCTCTGCCTCGCCGGCAGCACGGCCTTGTTCTGGACACTCGGCGTGTTCGTTGCCGTGCCCTGGCGCGAAAGCCGCATGCTGGCACTCAACCGGATTGAACTGCAGGTCATCGGCGTACCGTTAGTGATCGGGATCGCCGTGGCTTGGGGCGCGCTGCACATTTTTGCGATAGCCGATCGCACCAAAAACCCCAGAATTTACGCGACAATTCGCGCCGTGCTGGTCATCGCCTCCATTGCCGCGATAGTTGGCGGCATATCGTGGACTCAGGCACGCATCGCCTGATTACGCGACTCAGGCTGTTGTATTGACCCGCGTACCCACCGTCTGCCCGTTGGCATTGACCGTAGGCCGATTTCCTTCCGCCTCGGATCGAGCACTAGCCGCGGCCTCGTTTTCGTCAACCGGCTGACTACCTTGCGCTTGCTGAGACTGCTGCGCCTGTTGATCCTGCTCCGGCTGACGCACTCGCGCCTGAGCCTGAACGCTCGCGGCTAAAGCTGCACTGGCGCTTGATGAAACCGAACCGATTTCCATAACCGACTCCTCCAGGTACATGATTGACCAACCCGACGGGTTCGTCCTCGACCATTATTCTATCGTTTGCCCGACAACGGTTTTTCTCCGTTGCCCGAACACGAGTCGAATCAACCGGGGAATGAGCCATATCAGCATAGCCACAAACACCAACAACGCACTCAGCATTATCCACGGGTGGACAAACATCAGCCACAAACCCAGCAAGACCAGTGAATCTTCGCCAAACGAAGCCATCACGTTACTGAAAGGTTCTGGTGACAGGTTGATTGCGGCGCGTGTTCCCGCTTTGGCGAGATGTGATCCGGCCGCAAAACTGCCACCAATGATCGCCATTGCCACTTGCCATTCCACACCCTGCCCGCCCAGGGCCATGGCGGCCAGCGCAGCGCCCGCCGGAATGCGAATGAAGGTATGAAGCGCATCCCAGAGCGAGTCGACAAAGGGCAATTTGTCGGCAAAAAACTCGACAAAGAGCATTAGCCCCGCCGCGCCCAGAACCCAGTGGTTTTCGAGCACGTGCAGGCCATCAGGCAACGTAACCCAACCCAGCCGACCAGCAAGACCAACAATGAACAGCGATGAATACAGGCGTATTCCCGAAGCCCAGCCCAGACCAGCGGCGATCGCCAACAGGCCGGCCAACTCAGGGGTAGGAAGCAGGCTCACAGCGTATTCCATTGAAATCATTTCCCGAACAATTCCTCACAGACCACTACTCCAATAGGCGCTGGAAGAAGCATAATATTCTGCGAATCGATTTCCAAGCACTCAATCCCTTAATTCTCGAGGTTGACCATGAAT
>JANNNT010000222.1:0-7610 GCA_031398685.1 Rhodocyclaceae bacterium
GTGACCGCGGTCAAGCAGCTTGGCGGCTTCGGCTCGGGACAGTACTTCCAGTCGACCGGTGGGGGAGACTTGGGCATCGACGACATCGTAGGGCATGGCAGTGGCTTCACGTTATATTGGCGGGACGAAACAATACCAGAAAACGGATAATCAGCTGGTCGGCGTTCCAGATGCCGGCATCGGGTATGACGCGCTGGCTAGGGCAAGTGTGGTTTGCGCAGCGGCGGCGTCAAGCAGTTTTTGCGACAGGCATTGAAAACAGGGACAAACAAGGTGATGAAATGAGCGCAGATACATTCAAATTCGAGTACCCCAGAGTGCTCTCCATTGCCGGTTCCGACAGCGGTGGCGGTGCGGGTATCCAGGCTGACCTGAAAACGTTTGCTGCGCTGGGCTGTTATGGCATGACCGCCATCACCGCACTCACCGCGCAAAACACCTGTGGCGTGCGCGCCATTCACGGCGTGCCACCACAGATGCTGCGTGACCAGATTGACGCGGTCATGGAAGACATCGGGGTCCATGCGGTCAAGATCGGCATGTTGCATGCACCGGAGATCGTGCGCACGGTCGCCGAAGCCATTGACCGGCATTCAATGAAGAATATTGTGTTCGACCCCGTCATGGTGGCCACCAGCGGTGCGGTCTTGATCGATCAGGCGGCTATGGAGGTATTGGTTCGGGAACTGTTTCCCCGCGTCGCGGTGATCACGCCCAATCTGGATGAGGCCGCTCTGCTGGTGGGACGCCCGCTCAACTCGGCGGAAGACATGGAGCAGGCCGCGCTGAGCTTGCTGGCGCAGGGCGCCCATGCCGTGTTGCTCAAAGGCGGACATTTACCGGGAGAAACCGTCATTGATTTGTTGGTGACCCATACCGGAGAAAAAATCTGGATGAAAGCCCCGCGCATTCACAGTCCCAACACCCACGGTACCGGATGCACGCTCTCAAGTGCCATGGCCGCCCATCTGGCCTTGGGTGCATCGCTGGTGGAGGCGGTGCAACGTGCCCGCGCCTATGTGCGAGACGCCTTGCAAGCCGGCTCGCAGGTGCGCACCGGCAGAGGCAGCGGCCCACTCAACCACGGTCATGCGCCTGTGGCCATGAGGATGAACTCGCTTGAAGTCGTTCGGGGCCGTTGAGGCACGCTTAATCGGCTGAGATCACGGAGAACTCAATATCCTGCGCTCCGTGCCAAAGCACTAATTTGCCAAATGCCGTCAAGTTCTCTTGGCCTTCGATGACCGTCAGGAAATGATTTCCAGCAAGCTGGCCCAGCTTGCTGGAAAAGCACGAACTACCATAGGCAAAGAGAAATTCCGTTTCACTGAATTTTCCTGGGTAGAGCAGGATATCGCCTCGCGACGGATGGCTCGTAGGGTTCTCAAAATCAAGCTCCAGGTCGAAATCACCAAGCGGTATCCACACCGCCTCGCCACTCCAGCGCGAATGAATCACCTTGTTGGCAAACGGGAGCAAAGAAAGAAAGCGTGCGCAGGTTTTTGGTGCGTGCACTTCATCCAACTGGCCAATAAACTGATAGGGGCCAGCCTGGATTCGGACACGTTTCATATTTACTCCATCGAGTGAACTGAACGCCATGTCACTCTTTTGATTTCCGTGAACTATAGAATCGACATCCGCTGGCTGATCTGCTCGCTCCGTGATGCGAGCAACTGGCATCACGTTGCTACGCAATACCCTCGATGCCGTTAAGCTTCCCCGAGATAGGCCTTGCGTACCCGGTCATCCGCCAGTAATTCCTTGCCGCTGCCCGAGAAACTGATGGTGCCGGTTTCCATGACATAACCGGTGTCGGCTACGTCCAGGGCAGCTTTGGCGTTTTGCTCGACCAAAAGCACCGTGACCCCGGTCGAGTTGATCTGCCTGATAATGTCGAAAATCATGCCGACAAAGAGCGGAGCCAGGCCCAGCGAGGGCTCGTCCATCATCAGCACCGTGGGTTTGGACATCAGCGCGCGGCCAACGGCCAACATCTGCTGTTCGCCACCGGAAAGGGTTCCGGCTTTCTGCTTGTGGCGTTCCTTCAAGCGCGGGAAAAGGCCAAAAATGCGCTCCCGATCCGCTTCGATTTCAACCCGATTGTTCCGGGCATACGCACCAAGGGTCAGGTTTTCGTCGACGCTCAAGTTGGGAAATACACGGCGGCCTTCCGGAACCAGCACGATGCCGGATTCAACAATGGACTTGGTCTTGGCGCCAAAGATGTCCTGGCCATTCCAACTGACCAGCCCCGAATCAGCCTTGACCAGGCCCATGACGGAATTGAGCGTGGTGCTCTTGCCGGCACCGTTGGCACCGATCAGCGTGACTATCTTTCCGGCCGGAACATCGAGACTGATGCCGCGCAGTGCATGAATTCCGCCGTAATGGACGGAGAGGTTCTTGATCGATAACATTATTATCCTACCCCCAGATAGGCTTCAATAACCTTGGGATCATTCTGGATTTCCTCGGGCGTGCCATGAGCTATGGTGACCCCGTAATCCAGCACATACATCCGCTTGCAAACGCCCATGACCACTTGCATATGGTGTTCGATCAGCACAATGGTGAGATTGAACTGGTCACGAATCTTCAGGATGAAATCCATCAGTTCAACCGATTCCTGGGGATTCATGCCGGCGGCTGGCTCGTCCAGAAACAACAGCTTGGGTTCAGTGGCCAGGGCGCGGGCGATTTCCAGGCGGCGCTGTTTGCCATACGGCAGGCTGGTCGCCCTGTCCTGCTCATGTCGACTCAAACCCACTTCCTCCAGCAGGGCGCGGGCGCGCTCGTGAATGTGCCGTTCTTTTTTTATGTAGGACGGCAAACGCAGGGTCGCTTCGAGCACATTGGTCCCCATGCGCATATGCTGGGCGACCAGGATATTGTCGAGCACGCTCATCTCCTTGAACAAACGGATGTTCTGGAAGGTGCGTGCTACCCCCAGACGGGTAATGGCGTGGGGCTTCATGCCGATGATTTCCTGGCCCTGGAACTGGATGCTGCCACTGGTTGGTGTATAGACCCCGGTTATCAGGTTGAAGGACGTGGTTTTGCCGGCGCCATTGGGGCCGATCAGGCCGACGATCTCGCCATCCTGAACATCCATGTTGAGCGTGGTGACGGCGGCCAGTCCGCCAAATTTTTTGTTGACCTCTATAGTCTGCAACAGGGAACCCATCACTTGCCCCCTTTCTCGGCCGCTGATCCGCGGCGCGGCAAGAGGCCGATTTTGGACAGGGCATCCCAACTGAACTCGGCTTTACCCATCAAACCCTGTTGGCGGTAAATGACAACCACCATCAGCAAGGCCGAGAAAAAGACCATGCGCAGCCCGGGTATCCCGGAGGTTGTCATGAATCCGAGGTTCAATGGACCGTCGAGGAAGCGTAGCGCTTCCATGGAAATGGTTACGACGATGGCCGCAACGACTGAACCCGTAATTGAACCAACCCCACCCAGCACGACGATCAGCAAAATATCGAAGGTTTTCAGGAAAATGAACTGCTTGGGATCGATGGTGGTCAGGTAATGGGCCAGGAGCCCTCCGGCAATGCCCGCCAGGAAGCTGGAGATGGCAAACGAGAGCACCTTCATGCCGAAAACATCGATTCCCATGGACTCGGCGGCAATCTCATTGTCACGAATCGACTTGAATGCCCGTCCATAGCTCGACTTGATCAATAGAACCAGAAACAGGGTAATCAGAATGGCCGATCCCCAGGCCCACCACATGGTGGTGAAGCGCGGCAAACCCTTGAGCCCTAGGGCACCGTTGGTCACACTCTGGGCATTGGTGAGTAGGACCCGGATGATTTCCGAAAATCCCAGGGTAGCAATGGCCAGATAGTCATCGCGCAAACGCAAGGAAATGACCCCCAAAATCCAGCCAATAAGACCGGCGAACAAACCGCCAATCAGCAAGGCGGGCACGAAGGGCAAGTGGACGTTTGCCAGCCAGGGGGCAATGGGCACAAGGACGAAATTGATTTCCTTCTGCTCTGGCGACATGGTGAGAATGGCGCACGTATACGCCCCCACCGCCATGAAACCGGCATGCCCCAGACTGAACAAGCCGGTAAAACCATTGATCAGATTGAGCGACAACGCCAGAATGATGTTGATGGCGCAGAGCTTGAAGATCTGCATGGTAAAGCGATCGAACAGCTCCTCAAAAACGAAGAGCAGGACAAGACCGATAACCGCCGCACAGAGGGTCAGGATTTTATCCCGGCTCATGGGCGGTTTTTTGGACAATGAGGTGTTCATCAGACCTTCTCCCCCTGGTTCTTGCCGAGCAGACCGGTTGGCTTGACCAACAAAACCACGATCAACAGAATAAAGGCAAAGGCATCCTTGTAACCGGTCAGTTCCGGCAGGAAAGCGACCGTCATCAGTTCGATCACGCCAAGTAGCAGGCCGCCAAGTACCGCCCCTCCAATACTGCCGATGCCGCCGATGACGGCGGCGATAAAACATTTGAGGCCCGGCATGATACCCATCAGGGGTTCGAGCCGGGGATATTTGAGCGCCCACAGGATGCCGCCAATGGCAGCCAGTGCACTCCCTATGGCAAAGGTGATCGAAACAATCTGGTTCACATCAATGGCCATGAGGCGAGACGCCTCAATATCGGTGGATACAGCGCGCATCGCCATTCCCACCCTGGTTTGATGAACCATCCACAGCAAAACGGCCAGAATGACCCCTGTTACAACGGGAATAACCAGACTGACGCTGGCGATATGCACCCCGCCGATAACGAAATTCGCCGCAAAAAATTCGGGAACCGGAAAGGCTTTGGGACGCGCATCAAAAAGCACAATGGCCAAATTCTCGAGAAGAAAAGAGGCACCGATGGCGCTGATCATGATTGATATGCGCGGTGAATCCCGCAAGGGGCGATAGGCCACCCGTTCAAGCCCAACGCCAAAAACGGTGGTGAGCGCAATGGCCACAATGACCGCCATCCACCAGGGCATGAGAAAAGCGCTGACTCCGTAAAAGGCCAGATAACCGCCGACCATGAAAATGTCACCATGGGCGAAGTTGATCAGGCGGAGGATGCCGTACACCATGGTGTAGCCAATGGCAATCAACGCATATAGGCTGCCCAAGGACAGCGCGTTGACGAACTGTTGCAGAAAAGTTTGAATATCCATGAAGTTCCTTCTGGAACTGCGTAGTTCCTGCTCAATCAGAAAAACAGAGCAAAACGATTGGTTGACCAGTCAGAGCGAAGCAAAAATCTCAAGCCCCTCGCACACCGCCATGAAGCGTGAACAGAAAGGCAAGCGGCGAGCAGCCAAGAAAAAATCCGAATGGGATAGTAGCGGAAGCTACAGCTCATTCGGATTTTGCGAGACTGCGAAGCAGATTGTCTCCGCAGAGGCTTCGATCAGGGCTTGACGGTGGTCAGGAAGACAAACTTCCCGCCCTTCACCGTCTTGAACACGGCATCCTTGTCCGCATTGCGTTCGGCATTGATGGTGATGGAGCCGGCCGAACCTTCAAAGTCTTTGGTCTGGGCCAAAGCATCACGAATCTTCTGGGGCTCAGCCGATCCGGCACGGGTGATGGCATCCATAATGACCATGTATGCATCATAGCCCAGGGCCGAAACCGCAGCCGGCTCCTTCTTGAATTCCTCCCGGAAAGCCTTCAGGAAAGCCTCGGAAGTCTTGTTGATGGGCACGTCGTTGGCGAAGAAGGTGGAGAACGTAGCACCTTCAACAGCGGCACCTCCGACTTCCAGGAAAGTGGCTGCGTCCCAGGTATCGCCGCCAATAAACTGGGTCGTCATGCCAAGGGCGCGAGCCTGCTTGATGATCAGGGCCGATTCGGTGTAGTTGCCCGGGGCAAAAATAACATCGGGGTTGAACTGTTTGATATTGGTCAACTGAGCCGAGAAGTCCTGGTCACCCGTGTTGTAGTCAGACGTCGCTACGATCGACTTTTCGTCACCGGAAAGCTTGACGAATTGATCAACAAAGAACTTGGCCAGACCAACGGAGTAATCATTGGACACTTCTCTGATGATGGCGACCTTCTTTGCCTTCAGCACATTGAATGCGTAGGCGGCACCAACGGTTCCCTGGAAGGGGTCCAGGAAGCAGACGCGGAAATAGTATTCATTGCCCTTGGTTACGTTGGGGTTGGTCGCGGAAACAGCGACCGCAGGAACCTTGGCCTCGGCAAAAATCGGCCCTCCGGACATCGACAGCGAACTGCCCCAGGAGCCGATAACTGCATTGACTTTTTCTTTTTGAACCAGAACCGTAGCCGCATTGGCCGCTTCGACCTTGTCGGATTTATTGTCTACAGCCACCAGTTGAACGGTCTTGCCAAGCACCTTCGGAAAAAGCTTGTTGGCCAGTTTGATTCCATCATATTCGTCAGCACCACCGGCACCGTTGGCGCCAGTAAGGGGCTCGAACACACCAATCTTGATGACATTGCTATCACTAGTGGAACTGGAGCAGGACACAACGGAAATGCCAGCCACCAAAGCAGCAGCAAGCGTCAAAACAGACACAATCTTTTTCATGGAGACCCCCTTATTTAAGTTAATCAATCAATGCTACAGACCGAGTTTCTTGCCGTCAAGACAAAGATTCATCCATGCTGGTGAAAGCGAGCAGGAGGGGCGATGCCGATTCTAAAAGGTCGAATACACGTGACGAGTCTCGTCGGATCAGGCGGCTTGCGCGTGCTTGCAGGTGGCAATCCCGATGTGCAACAGCATGTCATCGACCAACTGCTCCAACCCGACCACCGGTTTCCAGCCCCACTCCACGCGCGCATGGGTATCGTCCAGACTCTGCGGCCAACTGTCGGCGATGGCCTGTCGCTGATCCGGCTGATATTCGATGCGGAAATGCGGCTGGCGCGCGCGGATCGCTGCGGCCAGTTGCCGGGGATTAAAACTCATTCCCGCAACGTTGTAGGAGGAGCGGATGCGGATCTGCTCGGTCGGACTTTCCATCAGTTCGATGGTGGCCCGAATGGCGTCGGGCATGTAGATCATCGGCAAGGTGGTTTCCGGGCCAAGATAACAGTCGTAGGTTTCGCCGCGGCAGGCGGCATGAAAAATGGCGATGGCGTAGTCGGTAGTGCCGCCGCCCGGTGGCGATTTGTAGCTGATGATGCCCGGATAGCGAATACTGCGCACATCGAGGCCGTACTTGCTGAAATAGTACTCGCACAGCCGCTCGCCTGCCTGCTTGCTGATGCCGTAGATCGTCGTCGGATCCATAACTGCCAGTTGCGGCGTATCGACGGCGGGCGTGTTCGGGCCGAAAGCGGCGATCGACGAGGGCCAGAAAACACGCAGCGGCTTCCCCACCGCCGTTCGCTCGCGAGCAACTTCAAGGGTGTTCAACAGTCCGTTCATGTTCAGTGTCCAGGCGCGTAACGGCGCCTGTTCGCCGGTTACCGAGAGCAGTGCGGCCAGTTGGTAAACCTGGCTGATCCCATAGTCGTCAATCACTTGCATCAGACGCTTGCTGTCGAGCACATCGAGCGTCTCGTAACAGCTTGCCCCGGCGAGACTGCGCGCGCCAATGTCGGCGGCAACAACATTCTCCGCCCCATGCTTTTCCGCC